>CAYZPW010000006.1:0-38946 GCA_964480475.1 uncultured bacterium
TCAGAAAATACCCGTCATAATTGGTTTCCCCGCCTCGTGAGCAGAATCGTGGGTCGCTGTCGATGTTATCCGTTCCGGCGTAGCCCCCTTCAACATCGGAGTATGTGACCGTTGCCGAAGCGCCCCGTATTTCGTCTGGTGAATTGCCCCACAGAATCGAATTGACCACACTGGGAGCCTGGCTCCCCCAGCAGTGTATTGCCCCGCCACGGCCTGTTGAGGAGGCGACATTGTCAGCAATCGTGCAGTTTGAGATCGATGGATCACTATCATATTCAAGGTCTATTGCTCCACCAGCGTTCGACTCATTTAAGGCTATGATGTTATTGAAGACCCTGGGTGAGCTGTTGTAGCAGGTTATTCCTCCTCCGCCATAGTCAGATGAGTTTTCTAGGATGGCGTTCTCGGCGATACTGGCTGCGTCATTCTCAAAACACCTTATGCCGCCACCGGCGTGCGTGGCGAAATTCCCGCTTATCGTATTGTTTGATATGGTCGGAGAGGTGTTCCGGCAGTAGTGAATCCCGCCACCGTTTACGTCGGCAGAGTTTGCCATAATCTCGTTGTTCTCAATGACGTATGATTCATCGTAATCGCTGTGGATGCCTCCTCCACTATTGCTCGCTGAATTGCCCTCAATCCTGTTGTTCCGAACAACCGGAGAATCACTGTAATGGCCCGCGATCCCTCCACCGCATACAGCATTGTTATAGGCAATCGTGTTGTCCATCGTCATGGGACTGCTTGAACGAGAATACACTCCTCCGCCCCATGATGTCGCGAGGTTGTTGGTGACTTCATTTGCTGTAATGGTCGGGCCATCGTCCTTGTAGCTCGCTATTCCGCCACCGCATGAGGCGGTATTCCGCTTGATAGCATTACTCTCCACCGTTGCCGAGCCATAGGCACAGTATATTCCTCCGCCCCAGGAGTCAGTGAGATTGTCCGTGATGTCATTCTCGCGGATCACCGGAGATCCTGCCTGGCAGAACACTCCACCGCCTCCCCCGTTGGTCGCCTCATTGTAGCTTATGGTATTAACCCCAATCACTGGAGAGCCATTGTAGCAGTAGATCCCGCCTCCTTGGCTGGAGGCCAAGTTGCCCTCGATTGTGTTGCCCTCGATAGATGGTGATGAATCTACACTGGCATATATCGCCCCTCCGTGGACATCAGCAGAGCAATTCGTGAATGTGTTGTTCTCGATTGTGGGTGAGCTGCTGTGGCATGCGACTCCCCCACCGCCATTTGCAGAATTGTCTGCAATCATGTTGTTGTCGATAATCGGCGAGCTGTAGAAGCAGCGTATACCTCCGCCTAGGTTATCTGCGATATTGCCAATGATTGAATTGCCCAAGATAGTGGGCAGGCCTCCATCTGAACAGGCAATACCACCACCCGTATGCACTGCATGATTATAGGCAATGGTGTTGTCACACACTACCGGAGAACTCCAGGCAGAGCAGATACCGCCAGCCACCCAATCCACGTCATTTTCGGTGATTTCATTGGCCTCGATTGTGGGCGAACTCTCCAAACAGAGGATCCCACCGGCAGTATATGCGGAGTTATTGGTGATTACGTTACTGACGATGCATGGGAAGCTATACCAACAGGCTATTCCGCCTCCCCACAGATCTTCGTCCGATGCGCCATTCGCGTTTCCGCCAGTTATAGTGAAACCCTGAATCGTCAGATTGCCAACTCCATGGCAGTAGAGGACATGATAGGCCGCGCCTTGTGCATCGAGGACCGTCGTGTCTCGGTCCTCGCCCGAGAGGGACACGCCGTCTATCATCGTCAAAGGGAACGCCTCGTTGTTGGTCGAAACGTCGTAGAGGCCGGCTGCGACGTAGATGGTGTCGCCGGCAACAAGACCGGAATCAGCCAAAGCATCTGTGATTCTCTTGTACGGGTCACCGGCCGTCCCGTCGTACGATGGGCCCGTAGCGCTATCGTCAACATAGACGTCAGCCGAAAAGGCGCCGGCCACCATGATCGCGAAGACCGTGATCACGGTGGCGAGCGCCAATGTCATCTCTCGTCGTGAGTACATCTCTCTTCTCCTAGTCTTTAGGGCGATTTGACGTTCCGTCGCGCTACCGCTTTGTGAATCGCCCCTACAATCCTAATCTGGGCAGGGCAAGCGCTGCCCCTACGAATTAAAACGACAAACCGTCAAGCAAGGGGGAGTCTGCGGGTTGATTATCCGCTTCAGGAAAAGCTGATAGGCGACAGATGGAGCCTGCGCCCTATCGTCGTTTCCGACCCCGTTTGCGTATTTTCCGAACCCTTCATATCAAAGCCCGCTGTGGTTGTCAAGTGATTTGATGCGAGGTCCGCGGGGTCGAGGAAGGAGGGGCGGCCGGCTTGTGAGTCGCACCCGACGGGTGCTTTGGAGTGCGGCGGCTTGACGCCGCTTTGGCTCGCCGCGGCCTGACGCGGCACCGGCTCGTATCTATTAACGTACAGATCTCCGAATCGCCATCTGCAAGGTCGAAGCGGCAGTCTATCAGAAGGTGGTGCCAGGTCACCACCAACGAAAGCGGTGCCAGGTCACCGCACTCCAAAGCGCCCTGCTTCGCGCCTGACGGCCATCAGTCTGGTTTTTCGGGGGAGACCCCCGCCTCGCATTTGACAAGGTTGGCGGCCACAAGTATCGTTACCATCCCGTCTGCGCCTCGTCCGGGCGCGTTTTTTTGCAGGAGCTTGATGGAGCGAAATGGATTGAGTTTGGAGGGATAGATGGCGAGAGCAACGGTTGGCGTGATTGGCGGGAGCGGGCTTTACAGGATGGAGGGCCTGACGGACGTCGAGCGGGTCTCGGTGAACACGCCTTTCGGCAATCCTTCTGACGAGCTCGTCTTGGGCACGCTGGCCGGCGTGAAGGTCGCTTTTCTGCCGAGGCACGGCGTCGGGCACAGGATAATGCCGACCGAGATCAACTTCCGCGCGAACATCTACGCCTTGAAGAGCCTCGGCGTTAACGCGGTCATCGGCGTTACGGCCACAGGCAGCCTGAAAGAGGAGATCAGGCCGCTCGATTTCGTCATCATCGACCAGCTGTTCGACCGGACGTTCCGCCGCGTGGGGACCTTCTTCGGGGACGGCATCGTGGCTCACACCTCCATGGCGGAGCCTTTTTGCCCGAACCTTCGCAACCTTCTGGTTGACGCCTGCAAGCGCATCGACGTCCGCGTTCACGACGGCGGGACCTACGTCTGCATCGAGGGCCCGCAGTTCTCGACGCGAGCGGAGTCTGAGGCGTTTCGTCAGCTTGGCTTCGACGTGATTGGTATGACGAACGTGCAGGAGGCGCGGCTGGCTCGTGAGGCCGAGATGTGTTACGCGACGATTGCGTGTGTTACAGACTACGATGTGTGGCGGGAGGCGAGCGAGGACGTAACGATTCAGGAGGTCATCGCAAACCTTCAGAAGAATGTGGGCAACGCGATGGCCGTGATCAGGGACGTGGTCCCGAGGATTGACGAGGCGCGGCGATGTGTGTGTCGTGAGGCGCTGAAATACGCGATCATAACAGGCCGCGAGCACATATCGGACGACATCCGGAGGCGGCTCGGCCTTTTGATTGATAAATATATGTAGGGGAGTTTCCCCAAGGGGGAAAGGGGAGAAAAGGAAAAAGGGAATCCGTGGTAGGGGCGAGGTCTGAAGACCCGCCCGTTCCAATCGATTGCCATATCGAGGATGCCGCATTCCGTTGGATTGATACAGGGCATTGGGCAGGCACGGTGACCTGCCCCTACACATCAACACAACATTGTTAGGGAGGTTGTCTTGGCGATAACAGTGGTTGGTTCAGTTGCGTTCGACGCGGTTGAGACCCGCGTGGCTAAGCGCGAAGAGCAGCTCGGCGGGTCAGCGACTTTTTTCTCGATAGCGGCGTCGAAGTTCACGGATGTCAACCTCGTCGCGGTGGTCGGCGAGGATTTTGACCAGGAATACATCGATTTCCTGGGCAAGTACAGCGACCTGTCGGGTCTGGTGGTTGAGCCCGGCGAGACGTTCCGCTGGGCTGGCAAGTATTCGGACGACATGAACGCTCGGGAGACGCTTGCGACGCATTTGAACGTCTTCGCCGATTTCTCGCCGAAGATTCCGGACAAATACCGCGCGTGCGAGACAGTTTTTTTGGCGAATATCGACCCAGACCTTCAGGGCGACGTGCTTAGGTCTTTGGGCCCCGGCAAACGGCTCGTGGGCCTGGACACGATGAACCTCTGGATAAACATCAAGATGGAATCGCTCGTGAACGCGCTGAAGCAGGTCGATATTCTAACGATAAACGAGGACGAGCTGCGGCAGCTCTGCGACGAGCCGAACGTTTGGGCCGCCGGGCCGAAGTGCCTCGAGTTGGGCCCCACGATTGTCGTCTGCAAGCGCGGAGAGTATGGCTCGGTCCTTTTCACGAAGGCCGCGACATTCGCGCTCCCAGCGTTTGGGACCCACGACGTAGTTGATCCGACCGGTGCGGGCGATTCGTTCGCTGGGGCCTTCTTCGGCTATCTCGACAAGCAGGATGACTGGCGCGCGAACGAGGCGCTAAAGAATGCTCTGGTGCTCGGGACTGTTTTGGCGTCGTTCACGGTCGAGGCGTTCGGTGTTGATGGGCTTGTGCAGGCGGACAAGACGGCGATGCACTCCCGCCGGGAGGGGCTTTCGCGCTTGTGTGATTTTGCGTTTGACTTCGATTTCTGAGTATTGCTATACTGCAAACTGTAGTATTGTATTGAGAGCAAGGTTTGGTTAATCGCCTCTTGAGGCAAGGAGGATAAGACTTGGTTACGCTTCCTCAGCTTTTGACACAAATGGTCGAAAAGGGGTCCACGGACCTCCATCTAACCGGTGGAACTGCGCCTCAGATACGCATTGATGGTCTGCTTCAGCCAATGGATTACCCCGTCATGACGACAAAGGACACCAAGCGGCTGTCCTATTCGGTGCTTACCGATGCGCAGAAGCACCGGTTTGAGGAGGATAAGGAGCTTGACCTTTCGTTCGGCGTAAAGGGTCTCTCAAGGTTTAGGGGCAACTTGTTCCTTCAAAAAGGGGGTGTGGCGGCTGCATTCAGGACAATCCCCTGGGAAATACTTGGCTTTGCGGAGCTGGGCTTACCGAAGGTCGTCGAGAAGTTTCCAAATGTCCCTAAAGGGTTGATTCTGTGCACGGGGCCGACTGGCAGCGGCAAGAGCACGACGCTGGCTTCGATCATCAACAAGATCAACGAGGAGAAGCACCTGCACGTCGTCACCGTCGAGGACCCGATTGAGTATTTGCACAAACACAAGAACTGCATCGTCAATCAGCGCGAAATCGGCGCGGACACGATGAGCTTCCACAACGCGCTCAAATACGTGCTCAGGCAGGACCCCGACGTTATCCTGATCGGTGAGATGAGGGATATCGAGACGATTGCTGCGGCCCTTATCATCTCAGAAACGGGTCACCTTACGTTTGCGACGCTGCACACCAACTCCGCGGCCCAGACAATCAACCGCGTCATAGACGTGTTTCCGCCGCATCAGCAGCCGCAGGTTCGGACGCAGCTGTCCTTTGTCTTGCAGGGGGTTATCGTTCAGGCGCTTTTGCCGAACATGAGCGGCCGGGGACGCTGCCTTGCTAGCGAGGTCATGATCCCAACGCCCGCAATCCGCAACCTCATCCGTGAGGACAAGATACACCAGATCTATTCCGTCATGCAGACCGGTCAGGAGCTGCACGGGATGCAGACGCTGAACCAGTCGTTGTTCAGGCTTTATCAGAGTAGAACGATCTCTCTTCAGACTGCGATGTCTGCCTCATTGAGGCCCGAAGAGCTCCAGCAGATGATCGCGATAGGGACAGAGAGAGCAGCCACCGAGACTGTGCCTATGGCGAGGCGGCGCCGCTAGCAGGCCCTCGGCCACTAACACGAATTGATGACAGCGTAGGGGCGAACCTCCGAGTTCGCACTATGTTCATCAGTCAGATAGGGCAGGCGCGGCCCCTGGGCCTGGGCCGACGTGCGAACCGCAAACCACAGCGGGCGGGTCTGAGACGCCGCCTCTACATGGATTTCCTTTTGACGTTTTCTCCTCTTCCCCTTTTTCCCCGTTTCCGTTTACGGAAACTCCTTCGCCTTCACCTGTTTGACTTCGCACAGGACGCTGTTGAACGCGTCGAGCTCGACTTTCTTAGGCTTTGACGGGACGGTCAGGACGAACTCGTGCTCCTTTTCGTGCACAAGCCTCTTCGAGACGTAGCGATTGCCGTCCTTTGTCCAGACCCATATCGGAAGCGGCATCTTGAAGAGCTTTTTGCCGACCTGCCTGATCTTGCAGGTTACTTCCCAGGCGCCGCCTTTGGCCTTCTTCCTACTCCAGGAATACTCGTATTCGGGGTAGCCAGTGCTGTATATCCACTGGTTGAAGAACCAGCCAAGCGATGGCTCGCCGCCGAGCTCGATAAGTCGCTCTCGGCCAAGCGCCAGCTCGCAGACCTCCTGAAAGTCGGACGTGGTCGCTTGCTTCCACTTGAATTGCTCGACGAACGTGCGGAGTATCCGGATGATCGCCTCGTCGCCGATCATCATCCGCAGCATGTGCATCACGTAGGCGCCCTTGTGATACGTCAGCTCAAAGTAACCCTTTCCCAGTCGATAACCGCCGAGGCATATCGCGCCCTTCTCGTCGAGTCGCTTGGCGTTGTAGGCCCAGTCCTTCAGCCGCTTCTCGACGGAATCATTGTCCCTAGCGGACTGAAGATACATAAGGGTGGACATCTCAGCGAAGCCCTCCGAGAGCCACTGGTCCGCCGGCGAGAACCAGCCCACGATATTGCCCCACCACTGGTGCGAGACCTCGTGGCAGTAAAGGCCCGCTTGCCAATCGCCAACGGCGACCAGGTTGCCGAGTTCGGTTGTTGACGAGAACCCGGTCAGGGTGAGTAGTGTGGCGAAGCCCCGTCCGTGGCCCCAGTTGACGGGGCAAATCGAGATCTTAGAATAAGGATAGGGACCAAACAACTTCCCATAGAATCCCAGACTGCTCTCTATTTCCGGCAGGACGGATTTCCTGGCTGCGGCACCGTTCTCAGCGAAGATCCAAAAACGAGTGCTGCCGACATCGAAGTCGAATGCCCTCATATCACCAGCAACGAATCCTGGAAACCTGGTGCAATGGCCGCCCACCCAGCTTTTGGTCCGGTATCCATCGGAGACAATCTCCCTGACGATCTCTCCGACGCCAGCGACCACGAACCTCTCCGGAACCGTGACGGTCAGGCCAAAGTCGGTGCAGTCAAGGTATCCGGTGTCAGGTAGCCATCCATCGAAGCAGACGGCAGTATGGCACAACTTAAAACCGAAATACCTCTTCGCCCAGTCTGGAACGTCTCGCTCGCGAAACTCGATCCCCTCAGCGTATAACACATTCATTGTGCCCGCTGGGGAATCGACGGGGTCCACCGGAATCAGCAGCTGCCAGCCCATGTCAAAGAACAGGATGTCGTTTCCCCCGGGGTCTGTCAGGGCGGTCGGGTCGAGTGCCCAGAAGTCAAATATGGCGACTTTAGCATTCGGCTTGAGCGTCTCGTATTCAAAGACGATCTCGAACTTGCCCTTTTTTACCTTGTCGAGAATACCCTTTTCGAATTTGACGTCCGCCGACCAGGACACAGTCTTGACGCTGTCCTTGCTCTCGTGCTGAAGCTGATGCAGAGTCTTCTCGTTGCGCTGGCCCGATTCATCGTATTCACAGATTGTCTTGAACCACTTGTATTTGCGTTTCGACATCTGTTGCTTCGAGCGCTTGCACAATGAGATTTCCCTAACGGCCGAGAGGTCGAACGTATATGACAGCAAATCGTGCTTGAACGTGTCGAACTCGAAATAGAAGAAATCGGAGCTGCTTGGTAGCCGGCAGATCGGCCGCTTCGCCCCGCCGAACGCAAGGTCCTTTCGCGTCATTGCGGGCAAGAGCCGCTCGAAGAACGCCTCCCGCGCATCCTTCTGAAGATCCCGGGCCTCAACCGGCCTGGAATCGAGCTTGTCCAGAAACGCTCTCATCCAATCCGGATGCCCCCAGACGATGGCGTTGCCGAATCCGCAGCTGTCCAATTTGTCGGTTTCCAGATGATGCTTAAACTGCTGCGTCTCTCTATCTGAATCGGTTACATCTGATGCCAGCTGGGTGGGCGGCTCATACCAAAGCTCGCCCTTTCCAACAACGAACGCGGCAAAGGGCTTATCATCAGCCTCAACCACCAGCAGCTTCCCGGCGGGCACCGAGAAACGCACGCGGTCGTGCTCGAACTGCATGTTCTCGAACTCAAATATGCTTCTTGGGAAGGCTTTTGACTCGTGAATCTCCTTCTCCTGAAAGGGGATGTAGAAGTCGTCAAACGTCTGAATCACGTCCTTCGACTTGGCGATGTAGCCGCTATCCCTTCTCTCCCAATGCACCCGCCAGTTCTCGACCTTGAAGCGCTCTCCCACTTTCTTGGTCCCGACGAATATCGTGCTCGTTATTGAGGCGCCGTCGGTCCGTATCTTCGGTTCATCGCCAATCTTGATGGTCCGGGCATAGTATGACGTGAAGTCGGGCGGCTCTTTCTTGTCATCGAGCTTGTGCTTGTCCGCATCCCAAGGGAACTCGATGCTCTCCGGGCCGTCCTGCTTCACTATGTCACGAAGGTGTTTTATCGCCTTTACCAGGCGCTTATCGTGTTCCTTCTCCTCGGCGCCTCGCCCGAGAGCAGGCAGCACAAGGAGCACAGCAAGTAGAAAAACGAGCAGCACCGCCAATCTGTTCTCTTTCAGCATTCAACCCGCCTCCTGTAATCGAAATGGGAAATCCAAGCACACCACTCCAGCGCCAATTCTGCCCGATCCGACGTCGCGTTTCAAATGAAATGAAAAGAGGAGTAGGAGAAGGGGGACCATGACCGGAATGCCTGGGTGGGTGCGACTGTATCTGAGGGGATGACCGTAAGCTCGATCAGAAGCCGTTGGGCGACTCGAACTGAAGCTCGAAATGGCGTTTGAGCCATTTTTTCAGGGGGACCTTCATGAGATTCCGTGTCGGCGGGACGAGGCAGCACAGGCCGATGAAGTCGGTCAGAAGGCCAGGGGTCAGGAGCAAAAGGCCTCCTGCGAGGACGAACGCGCCGCTGATGAGCTGTTCCGCGGGGATGATCCCATCGTTGAGGTCTCGCTTGACGTTGTTGAGCGTCGCAAAGCCCTGATGCCTCGCGAGGAGCGCCCCAAGCACGCCGGTGAGGATGACGATCGCAACGGTCCGCGGGGCACCGATTCGTGCGCCGACCTCGATCAGAACGTAGAGCTCGACCACCGGAACCAGTGTGAACAGCAGCAGTAGCTTGAAGAGCATTCGCTGACGATAGCCCTGTCAGGTTTGTGCGTCTAACGGTTTCTTAGTGACACGCGTATCCGCCGTGGGAATGGTTGTTCAGGCCGCTGTAGGGGCGTGCTGAAAGGCAAACGGGTGCGGCGAGCAGCACCCCTACGCAAGACAGTCCACAGCGATTCCTCCGAAGAGTGGCCGCGCTTCTTCGGCCCGCTACGGCTCGACCGTTATGTAGGGATAGACGTTGCTGACGTTGCCAGCGTAGTCAAACGCGATGATCTGAAGCATCACGAGTCCCGGGGGCCTCGAGTTCGCCTCGAGCGTGAAGCTCCGGACGTAGAAGCCATCGCCCGGCTCATCGTCGGTCTGAGAGCCGTCGTCAAGCATCACGATGCCGGTCGGCATGCCATCGACGTATATCTCGACGCGCTCGATGTCCTCCGGGCCATTGGGGTCAACGACCAGCGCCTTCAAAAGGACTTCGCTCGTCTGGGAGATATCCACGGCTGGTGGATAGAAGCCGCCGACGAAGATGACGGGCTGGGCGTTGACCAGCGGGATAGGCGTGGAACCTTGCGGGGCGCGATCGCCGGCAAGCGAGGCGCGGAATACCCCGCTCGGGTCATCGGGCAGCGTTGGGCCATAATTGTCCATGAGCGCCTGTATTCTCCAGGGCACGTCAGTCGGATCGAATCCCTGGTCGAGCATTGGCGGAGACTTCCTTCTCGACCTATCTACAATGGTCAGATATGGCCACAGTGAGCTGAAGCTGCCGTAGATGTCTTCGGCCGCGATCTCGTAGATGGGCAGCATCCCAACCAGGCCGGCTCTTGCCATGTATTCGTGATAGTAGAAGACGCCGTTGCCCTCAAAATAGCCGATTAAGTCGAGGAAAATCCCGACCGGGTGGTGGCGCTTGGTCGCGGCGTTCATCACATACATCTGGACGTTCCTGATCATGTCCATGCCCTCGCCGTACTCGACGAGTGCCCACGCCTCGAACTCGCCAATGTCTGACACGTAGATACCGGTGTTGCCCCAGCCCGCCATAGCTACGGCGGGAACGGCCGAGCACGTGAACGACCAAGTGACCGGGGCCATGATGTTGCCGTTCTTGTCCGCGGCGGTGGCCAGAAGCGTTACAGTCTCTCCTTCAGTGAATGGGACTCCAGGCACGAATGTGCAGTTGATGAGCGTATCGTCGCCGGGCACATCTTGCTCCATGATGAGCAGGGGTGTTACGCCGATGCCGTTGACCATCAGCGTAATGGTGGTCTGATTCACGCCGACGCCCGAATCATTGACCTTGAAGAATATATCGGTATCGACCGAGACGTTGTATGCGTTGTTAGCTGGCCTCCTCGAGGTCAGGACGGGTGGCGTGTTGTCAACCGTTGAGAACGACCAGCTGTCTTCACCTGGCATCCCCGCCAGATTCCAGGCCTTGCCCCTGACGGTGTATGTCTGGCTGTCAGCAAGCCCGTGGTTGAACCATACGTGGTAGCCATTGTCAATTGCGCTCTTGCTGACGAGCTTGCTCTCGCCGTTGATCGACAACTGGATTGAGCTCTGCTCAACACCGTAGAGCGCATCGGTAACGTCAACGCTTATCGTGTATTGGCCCGGCGGGACATCTGTGGCGCCGTCCCGGGGCTCTTTATTTGTGAAGCTCGGCCCGCCCTCGCCTATCGTGAACCTGAGCTCACCCTCGAAGTCCTGCTGTATGCCGCACTGCTGCTGCGCCGTGAAGCGGACATTGACCCATTCGTCCATGTTGTAGGACGTTGGGTGATCATAATTGACGTGGAAGCCCTCGTGGTCATCCAGCGGGTCGAATGTTGCGCTGGACGTAATCTCTCGCTCGCTCAGGTCCGATTGCTGCTGAATATAGAGCCGCATCGAGGACTCGTCGATACACGACTCATCATCGTATATGTCGAAGTATATTGGCGTGTCCTTATCGACGCCCGTCTGGCCATCGCCCGGATACACGTTGTCCCACACCGGGGGCGTCGTGTCCGCGGGCACGGTATCAAACCTGTAGTCCTGCCGGGTCTGGTTGCCCGCGTAGTCTGAACAGTAAATCGCGAAACCGTGGCCGCCGGCATCCCAACAGCCAAATCGATGTCTGGCCACGACGTGGTAGCCGCCCTCGATCCGCTGATAATCAAAAGGAACTACATTGAGCCAGACGATATCCAACGTGCTTATATCAACGCCGCATCGGTCCAGAATGTCGAACTCGAACTCGGTGCACAAGGGCTGGTCCGTTGAATTATCTGGGGGGTCGAAATTCGTTATCGTGGGTCCCTCGTCGTCGTAGGGGTCAAGCTCCTCGACCCAGGTCACGAGCTGCGGATTGTAGTTCTGATAGTCGGCCACGGTCGCTTTCCAGTTGTAGATATTGAAGTCGTGGTCGATTACGACGGCAAGCGGGACATTGCTGTTCTCCAGCGTCCGATACAGGTCCCCCGCAGATGCGCCCCAGGCCTGTTTGTCGGGATCGTACAGGACTGGGAACGTGGCGTTGGGCAAGTTGGGTCGCATAGCTAGTATCTCTTCCCGAGATTCCTGAGCCAAGCCGCCGATCGCGAAGAACCTAAAACAGCCAGCGTTTTCGTATAGTGCCCACAGACCGTTCGTGAGACTCGTCAGTATCTCCCTTTGCTCCGCTGGGTGGTCCCGTGGGGTGAAGAAAAAAAGAACTAAAATCGCGCCTTCGTGGTGCGATAGTGTGACCTGCTCGCCATAACTAAGTGAGATGGGGTTAATATCCTCAAGCACAAAGTCCTTGGCCGCCTGGCCCTGCGTTAAGAGGGGCGCCAGCAGCAAAACAGCGAAAGACAACGCTATACACGAAAAACCTAGACTGCGACTGGACATAATTGTCCCTCCGAGTTCATTGCGTGCGCCTCAGACAGCGACCGAGGCGAAAAATGGCTTATCTATACAACACTCACTAGAATGGAATATAATCGGGCGCGTGGTTCACTTCAAGTGTTTTTTGGGCGAGCTGCTAGAGTAGGTGTGTCTGGGAATTAGATGAGCCCGAAACGCAAAGGGGCTTTGCATTCGCCGGAGTTGGAACCAGCGTGGTTATGGGCATGTTTTACATAAGAGCACTGAACGAGTAGGTAATGCCGCTAACAGACGATGAGCTGATTGACCAAGTTCGTGCGGGAGACCTGCGGAGCTTTGAGGAGCTCATCGACCGTTACCGCAATCAGGTTTTCAACTTTGTTTATAGGATTCTGGGCAGCCGCGACGAGGCGGAGGATATACTCCAGGATGCGTTCATGAAAGTCTATCAACACCTACCTCGGTATAAGAAGCAGTCCAAGTTCTCAAGTTACTTGTTCACTATAGCGCACAATCTGTCGATGAACAGGGTCAACTATAGGAAGCGTTCTCAGATGAAACTGGACACGCTCGCACAATCGGACCGCGAGATGAGCGTTACCGACAGGACGCCTGACGCGCAGCTGAGGGAGAATGAGATAGCGATTGTTGTACATAGAGCAATTGAGAAGCTTCCGCCCAAGTATAGGGCAGCTCTTGTTTTAAGTGAGTTTGAGGGCTTCTCCTACAAGCAGATAAGCGACGTTCTGAACTGTTCGGTGGGGACGGTTAAGTCCCGCATCTTCAGGGCGAGAGACCTTTTGAGAGGATATTTGAAGGGCTATGAAGAAGAGGGCCTGCAAGAGAAGCTTAATTAGGATTTCGGCATTCCTTGACGACGAGCTATCGGCGCTCGAGCGGCAGAAGCTCGAGTCGCATCTGGCCGTATGTCCCGACTGCTCGGGCTATCTGGATGAGCTCCGAGGTCTTTCCGGCCTTGTCAAATCGCTGCCGGCGCTTGAACCCGGCCGGGAGGCCATTTTAGAGCTCAAGGCGAGGCTTCGGCTGGTAGCCGACGATGCAAAGGAGGGCGTGTGCCAAGCGATGCCAATCAGGCTTTCGGCGTTCCTCGACGATGAGCTATCGGCATCCGACCGAGAGCAGGTCAAATCACATCTTGCTGGCTGCCCTGATTGCTCAAGCTACCTGGAAGAGCTCCGGGCCGTCTGCGGACATTTGAGGCTCCTGCCGCAGCTCGAACCGCGTGAGGAAGTAATCGCGGGGCTCAAAGCGAAGATTCGCTCAGCCAAAGTAAGTGAGCAAAAGCGTCCCGCTCCGGTTTTCGGTTTCCCGCGGCTTAGGCCCGCGCATTTCGCGCTTGCGGCCGCGGCAGTTGCAGTTCTGTTCTTCACGGTTTTGCTTTTCAAGCTCTCCCCATTCGGGCCGGGGTCTCCCGTTGCCGACGTCGCTTCCGAGGCGCAGCCCTCAGCCGGGGGCGCGCCGGTAGGCTCGGAGGCGGTTGCGATTGATTTGGCCGACGTCGATCTCGACAGGGGTAAGGCTCGGTTGCTTGCGGAGTTGGCTTCTGAGGAGAGCGAAGATAGCGATTACTCGAGTGAAGAGCGCTCGGAAGGCTCTCTCGAGGTCTTTGACCCTTATCACGGCGATACGCGCGGCCGAGTAGTTCACTCCGTTAGCTTCGGTGACCTCTCCGCCAGACGTGCTCCGGTTTCGTCTCGCGTTTTGTTCGTGAGTTACGGCAATTGAGCAGGCGGGAGTTGCCGGATGAGCGGCAGTTTGACGATAGGGAGGTCTAGGAGGTCTAGTTTGAGAAGAATGTTGGCGCGGGGCATGTTGGTGCTTCTGCCCGTTATGTGGCTTGGTTTTGCGAACGCTCAGAGCAGCTACGATCTGGGCAATTGCCTTTTCGCTCAGGGGCTGCTCGCGGAGGCGGCCGAGGCCTATGAGAAGTCGCTGCACGAGGGGAGCAGCGACGTTGTGGCTCACGCCAGATTCATGCTCGCAACCTGCTTTGAACAGATGCGGGACTTCGATGAGGCGGACAAGAATTACCGACTCGTTTGGCAGCTCTTTCCGAGGAGTCCCTGGGCGGATGACGCGCTTCTGCGTGTTTCAAGCCACCTTCTCACGTCTCCCGACCTCGATGATGTGAGGGCCGCCAAGTCATACCTTCTCAAGCTTCAGGGCCTCTATCCCACGTCCTCTCTGACCGCAGAATCGCTATGCCTCTTGGGCGAGAGCAACACACGTTTGCACGAGTTTGACGAGGGGATAAAGAATCTGACTGAGGTCCTCGACAAACACACTGAAAGCGGCCTCTTGCCTCGGGCGCATTTCGCACTCGGGAGGCTCTATTCTGAAGACCGGAATCCGCTGCGGGACTTTGAACGGGCGATAGATGAGTACAGGCTCGTGATTGAGGAGGATGCCAAGTGCGGCTACGCGCCTTGGGCCTATTTCTCGATTGGCAATATCTTGCGGGAACAGAAGAAATGGGAGCACGCCAGGCCTTATTTCCAGATAGTTATCGAGCGGTATGGCGGGACCTTCTGCGCGGCCGCAGCGAGGCCAATGCTTGTCCTATCACAGGTCGAACGAGACCAGTTCCTGCGGGGGCGCGAGTCGTTTGAGCAGTTGCTGGAAATGATCAATCAGGCTCGTCAACCTGTCGCACCTAAAAAGGTCCAACACCTGCCTCCGCCTGCGCAGGTGATAACGCTCGAAATAATCTCGGACGAGGCTTACTCAGACGAACATCGCGCGATTTACAAGGGAGACGTGAAGGTCTCTGCGGGCAAGATGCGGGTTTTCGCCGATCACGTCGTGTGCGAGCTCGCCGACCAGATTCTGCGGGCGTCCGGTAAGAGCACAAGAATGCAGTTCGACAAGCATTTCGTGCTGGACTGCAAGCGTCTCACGTTTGACATTAGAAACCAGCGAGGCGTTGCCTCAGGATGCGTCAGATTCGTCGAGAGTGACCCTGGGTTGGGTCCGTCTTCGACCACGCCGAAGGCAAAAACAGTCAAGCGCCTCGTCTTTGAGATAAAAAGCGGCGAGACACTCTCACTCTCGGTGCAGGAATGAGGCTTTCCTTCGAGACGCCGGCCATGCTTGAGCGCCTGCTCGTTCAAACCAGCAAGGTGTCACGCGAAGACCTCCAGCAGGCGTTTCTCCAGACAGGGGCATCGAATGACGGCGCAATCGGTGCGCTTTTGGCCGCTCAGAAGCTGACCGAAGATGGCCTTGCGGAGACACTTGCCAAGCACCTGGGCTGTCTCCTCCTGAAGTATGCGGATTTCCCCGAGGAGTTCGTCGATGTGCCCTCGCTTTCGGCGAAGTTCCTGAAGGAGCATTTCATACTTCCGCTTCGGTTCGAGGACAACAAGTTGGTCGTCGTGATGGCCGATCCGCTTGACAAGTACACACTCGACAACGTCCGGCTAAGCATCGGCAAGGGGGTGAAGATAACGGTCTCTTCTCGGCGGGACATTCTGCGAGCCCTCGAGGACCGGTTTGGCGACGCAACGATGGACGAGATCATTGAGGACCTCGACGAGGAGGACCTCGAGCTGATCGGCTCGGAGGAGGATGAGGACATCGATCACCTTCGGGACCGCGCGTTTGAGGCGCCGGTCATAAGGCTCGTGAATCTTCTGATCTCTCGCGCAGTCGAGGCAGGCGCGAGCGACATCCACATCGAGCCTTTTGAGGGCCAGCTGAAGATTCGCTACAGAGCTGATGGCGTGCTTCACGACGTCGAATCGCCGCCTCGTGCGCTTGAGTCGGCCATCGTGTCCAGGGTGAAGATCATGGCGGACCTCAACATAGCGGAGCGTCGGCTTCCGCAAGACGGCAGAATCGGCCTCAAGGTGGGCGGCAAGAAAATCGACCTGCGTGTCTCGACGGTTCCGACGCTTCACGGCGAGAGCGTCGTGATGAGGGTGCTCGACCGCGAGAGCATGGGCTTCAGCCTTGTCAGCTTGGGCTTTGACGAGAAAACGCTTGAACAGTTCGACTTCCTCATCCGCAAACCTCACGGCATCGTTCTCGTCACAGGCCCGACCGGCAGCGGCAAGACGACCACGCTGTATGCGGCGCTGGAGAAGATCAACTCGCCCGATAAGAAAATCATCACGGTAGAGGACCCGGTGGAATACGAGCTCGCGGGCGTGAATCAGATCGAGGTCAAGCCAAAGATCGGCCTGACGTTCGCCAGCGGGCTGCGTTCGATCGTTCGTCAGGACCCGGACATCATCCTCATCGGCGAGATTCGCGACCTCGAGACGGCCGAGATTGCTATCCAATCGTCTCTTACGGGCCATCTCGTCTTCAGCACGGTTCATACTAATGACGCCCCTACGACGATCACACGACTTCTGGACATGGGTGTCGAGAACTACCTTCTTGCCTCAACTATCGAGGGGATACTCGCCCAGCGGCTAGTGAGGCGTTTGTGCGCCCAGTGCAAGGAAAGCTACAAGCCCTCGAAGCTGGAGCTTTCGCAGATCGGCGCAGAACATTCTAAGGAGTTCGATAAGACGTTGTATCGGGCTGTTGGGTGTGACGAGTGCGATCAAACTGGTTACAGAGGCAGAATCGGCATCTATGAGCTCTTGATCATGACGGACGAGATGACCTCGCTGATTCTTGAGAAGGCTGCGGCGCACAAGCTGCGGCAGGAGGCGTTGCGTCACGGCTCTCGGACGCTTCGAGAGGATGGCTGGCTGAAGGTGGCCGCCGGGATAACCAGCATCAGCGAGGTCCTGAGGGTCACCCAAGAAGAGCTTATCGAGATGTAGCGGCCGGAGTTTGCGCCGTGCAGCTTCGCACTGTGTTCTTAATGTGTTGTCCTTGAAAATCAGCATGAATCGGAGATGAGCGTTGCCAGTTTTCGTATATAAGGCATCAGACAGGCGAGGGAACGTAACCGAGGGCACGATGGACGCGCGCGATCAGACGCTCGTCGCGCAGGCCCTTCAGCAGCGAGAGCTTTTCCCGGTAAAGATTGAGGCATACGTGCCGAGGAAGGGTCTCTCTGTGGAGCTCAGTCTCAAGCAGATAACGGCCCGGATACGTCAGCGGGATGTCCTGGCGGCAACACACCAGCTGGCGACTCTGCTCGAGGCGGGCGTTCCCTTGGACAAGGCGCTCGCGATAACGATCGACACGACGGAGCGGGACAAGTTCCGGCGAGTTCTGGAGAACGTCCGCAAGAGCGTTCAGGGCGGGAACTCGTTCGCTGACGCGCTTGGCAAATACCCGAAGGTCTTCTCTAAGCTCTACGTCAACATGGTTCGAGCCGGGGAGCGCGGCGGCGTTCTGGAGTCCGTCCTGAAGCGCCTGGTTCAGTTTTTGGAGAGCTCTCAGCAGATGAGGGAACACATAATCAACTCGATGATCTATCCGCTCCTCTTGGTTTTTGTGGGCGGCGCCGCGGTTGCTGTTCTGCTGATGTTTGTCATTCCGAAGTTCGCCCAGATCTTCGAGGACATGGGTCAAGCTCTTCCCCTCCCGACACAGATTCTGATGGGCCTGTCCGAGGCCTTCGGCTCATACTGGTGGGCGATGCTCGCCGTATTAGTCGCGGCGATTTTGTCGGCCAAGCAGGCCCTGAAGAACGAGCGGAACGCGCTTTCGTTCGACCAATTCAAGCTGAAGATGCCGCTCTTGGGCTCGCTCTTGCAGAAGATTGAGGTCGCCCGCTTCGCGCGGACGCTTGGGACGCTCGTGAGAAACGGCGTACCGATAATCCAGGCGCTGAAGATAGTCAAGGACGTAATCACAAATCGCGTGATGTCGGAGGCGATGTCACGCGCTGCCATAAGCGCCAATGGCGGGAGCAAGAAAGGCAGAGACATCATATCCTCTATAACTAAGGGGAAGGGCATCTCGCGCCCACTCGCGGACAGCGGCGTGTTCCCGCCCCTTGCGGTCAGCATGGTAACGATTGGCGAGGAGAGCGGTCAGCTTGAGGATATGCTCGAGAAGGTCGCCGACATCTATGAGGTGGACGTGAGAAACACTATCAAGCGCCTGATTAGTCTTCTGGAGCCGATGATGATTCTGGTCATGGGCATCGTAGTCGGGTTCATCGTCATCTCCATGCTGATGGCGGTTTTCAGCATCAACGACATCGCTATGTAATGCGGATAGGAGGAACTAAGCATGCGGTCAGCAAGGTTGCGAATCCTGTCGGTGGCGACAGTGCAGAAGAGGGACGTCCGGGGCTTCACGCTCATTGAGCTGCTGGTCGTCTTGGTGATATTGGGTCTCTTGGCCGCGATTGTCGTCCCGAAGTTCACGGGCAAGACTGAGAAGGCCAAGGTCCAATCGACGAAGACTCAGATACAAATGCTGGGCACGGCCCTTGACCTCTACAACGCCGACGTCGGCTCCTACCCAAGCTCGCTGGAGGAACTCATCTCCTCAAGCGCTCAGAACTGGGACGGTCCTTACCTGAAGAAGAACATGATCCCAAAGGACCCCTGGGGCGGCGACTACTCCTACGATGTGGTCGATAACGGGCGCTCGTATCGGATAAGCTCCCAAGGCTCGGAGTCGTCCGGCCCAATCAACAGCTGGGATTAGGTTTGGGCGAAGTCCAGGTTCCGAGTTCCAAGTTTCAAGTTTCAAGTTCCAAGTGCCAAGTGCCAAGTGCCAAGTGCCAAGTGCCAAGTGCCAAGTGCCAAGTTCAATCCAGCGGGTTCACGCTCGTTGAGCTGCTGATAGTACTTTTCGTGGCAGGCGTCATCGCCGCCTTCGTAGTGCCCTCGTTTGTCGGCGGACTAAGGGGGATGCGGCTGAAAGGGGAGGTGAAACATCTGGCGGCGACGCTGAGGTTCGCACGCAGTCAGTCCGTTTGCAGCAAGGGGCTCGCAGTCGTCAAGCTAGACCTTGACAACGGGACTTATGAGCTCACGGTCAAGGAGAGAAAGAGGCGTCAGAGTCAATCAGGCTTGGAGGACGACCTCGGTCTCTTCGGTGGTGGCTTCGGGTCCACCAGTCTCGGCGGTGGCAGACTCGGCTCGGCCTCTCTCAGGTCGGGCGGTTCCTTTGACGGGCCCTCCAGTTTTGGCGGGTCTTCTGCTTTTGGCACAACCTCGGATGAGCTTGAGTCTGAGGGCAAAAAGAGCGAGTCCCCGCTTGCTCAGGCCATCAAGAAAAAGCGAAAGCTGAAGGAGGGCGTCAGCATCGCGAGCTTCACCTACGGGGACGAGACCTACGACGACGGGGTCTGCAACGTTTTCTTCTTCCCACGGGGCACATCAACTGGCGGTCTAATAGAGATAATGAGCGAATCCGGTCGGTCGTTTGTTATAGAGATAGAGCCGGTAACAGGCTCGGTGAAGATCAAGTCGCCAGATGACTTTCTATGAGAGCTTGCAGATGACACGAAGACGAGGTCGCTCGCTCGAGAGGAGGGGCTTCACTCTCCTTGAGGTGATGGTAGCGCTTTCCATCCTTGCGATAGGGCTGGTTACGGTTATGCAGCTCTTCGCGGGGGCGCTTAGGCTTTCTCGCGTCGATAAGGGGTTGACTGAGGCGGTGTTCGTCGCTCAGCAGGTGATGGACGATTTGGTCCTGAGGGACCAACTCGACGACGGCTTCGAGGATTCCGGCGAGGAGAACGGCTACTCGTGGACGGCCCTGGCGGAGAAGCTCGTCGGCGAGGAGATGGACCCGGCCAACGAGAAGGACATGCGAACCGCAGAGTTCATCGAAGAGATAGGCGGCGAGGACGCCATCGTGCCTGTGAATGTATTTAGGCTCACCGTAACTGTGAGGTGGCGGTTCGGCGATAGCACAAACGAGCGCGTGTTCGAGCTCAACACTTTGAAGTCGCTCGCGTTTCGAGAGGAACTCGAGCAATGACATCGTTGGGCCATCGCCGAGCGGGTTTCACGCTCCTTGAACTTCTTATCGCCAGCACTATTACAGTAGTGATCGTAACCCTGATTCTCGCGGCCTTCCAGGTCGCCTCAAAGGCCTGGGCGACCGGCGAGCGGCGAGGCGATAGTGCGCAGCGGACGCGGATCGCCGTTTCTCGGATGATCGAGGATATAAAGTCGGCGTATCCGTTCAAGGTTAGGATGTTTATGCAGACGGGTAGGAAAAGGACCACACACGTCTTGCTTTTCTCGGGTCAGCAAAACAGCGTCAGTTTCGTGACCAAACAGGGCGGCATTACAGGCGAGGAGAACTCCTACGGGCTCCGCGCCGTAACCTACTTCGTGAACGATTCGGGCACGGAGGACGAGAACGGTCTGGCGATGAGGGAGGGCAACCCCTTCGTCGAGGAGCCGTTCGAGGAGGGCATCCTGTATCGGCTCGACCCCGAGGTAACCTCGATCTCGTTTCGCTATTTCTACGATCCCAATATCCGTCTCCGCTTTTCCCGGATTCTACGGGGGGATTCAGGGCAGGAACCTGGTGAGTGGCTCGATAGCTGGGACTCGTTTGGCGACACTTCCGACATGGCATTCTCCGTGGAGCAGTCGAAGGAGATCGAGCGCTACGTGCCGAAAGCCGTCGAGGTGACGATGACGGCGGTGCGAGAAGACGAAGAGGAGACGCTCGGGCCGTTCATCATACCTATCTTGAATCGCCAGGTGTCGCTCGCGAGTGGACTGGCGGAGGTGGAGGAGTTTTGAGGATAAGTTTCAAGTTCCAAGTTTCAAGTTTCAAGTTTCAGGTTCCAAGTTCCAAGTCGAAGATTCGACGAACGGCGAATTCCAGGTTGGGGGACAGGCGTGGCGTTGCGCTTTTGATGGCTATCTGGATAATGGTTCTATTAACGGTAATGGCGCTGGAGTTTTCGTTCGAAAAGAGGGTTGACCTCTCGGTGGCGACTAACTTCCGGGATGAGGTTCAGGCGTATTACCTGGCACTTGCGGGGATCAACATGGCGCTCGCGGAGATTCTGTCTAAGGAGTATTACTTAGGCTCTCAAGATGGCTCAGGGCAGCTGTATTTCGTCGCCCGGCAAGTCAAATGGGACGAGGCGGGCGAGCTGGAGCTGGATGAGGCGGCGCCGTCGCGCCAAGGCACTCGGCTCGGTAGAGGTTCCTTCGACTACGAGATCGTCGATGAACGTCGAAAGCTGGACATCAGGCTCTCGAGCAACGACGAGAGGCTCAAGGACCTCTTGATAGACTCCGGTGTTGACGAGATGACGGCGGATACGATAATCGACTCGATGAAGGACTGGCGCGACGCGGACGATCTTCATCGGCTGAACGGGGCCGAGGACGAATACTACGAGGCGCACTACGAGGAGCAGGGGATGAATGAGCCATACCTGTGCAAGAACGCCAACTTCGATTCGGTTCGCGAGCTGCTGCTGGTTCACGGTGTGACGCCCGAGATACTCTTTGGCTCGGCCAACGTGGAGAAGTATGGATTCCGCAAGGATGACGATGCAGACGGCGATTCCGACGAGGAGTACCTTGGCGTCTTCGATCTGCTGACGGTTTGGGGCGGCGGCCTTTACTACGACACGGCGTCGGACGACCTTCTCTCTGGACTTACGGGCGATTCACGGGCGCAGCAGGAGATGGACCGCAGAGAGAGCGGCGATTGGACTAATCGCCAGGCTCCGACGCATCGAGTTACCTCATCGAGGTTCACTGTCACCTCGACCGGTCGCATCGGTAGCACGGACGTAACGCGGACGATCGTCGCCGTGGTCAAGAAGGTTGGCAGTTTCAGGCGTCCCAGAGTCGAGATCATGGAGTGGCACGACAATTACGTCGGCTCCGCTTACATGCAGTTTGGTTTTGGTTCAGACCTATAGCAGTCCCATCGGAATGGAGGTCCGGAAGGCCTAAATGGTATCACTTCAATCCAGCCTGAGCATTCTATTCAAAAGGGACAAGGTCGTTCTAACGCACCTGGGCAAGGGCTTCAGCAAATACTCTCTGATGGACTTTGAGGTCATCGATCTATCGAGCGTCGAGGACCGCTCCGAAGACCACATCGACATGCTCATTCAGAACGGGATTTCACACTTTCTCGAGGAACATCGCATAAAGCCCGATAGCGTATCGATCGGCATCCCGCGCGAGGACGTTTTCTTCACGTTTGCCGAGCTGCCCAAGGTGCCGGGCGCGAGGCTTGAGGACCTGCTCAATTACGAGATAGAGCGCCATGTGCCTCTTCCTTCCGACTCGATTTGCTTCGACGCCCAAGTCGTCGGAGGAAATGAAGCGCAAGACGGCATGCTCAAGGTCGCGATAATAGCGGCCCACCGGGACCTCATACAGCGGTATGCCAACATCGTCGAGCAGATCGATCTCACGGCATCAGCGATCACGATCTCCGTTTTCGGGCTGGTCGATTTCTTCTTCCAGTTCGGTGAGCCCTCAGATGATGCCACCACCGCGCTCGTTGACTGCGACAATGGCAGCGCCGACGTCGTGATTCTGAGGGGCAAAGAGCTCATGCACTGCCGCTCAATTGACCTTGAGCGAGATGAGTCTGGCACAGGCTGGCAAAGGCAGCCAGCAAAGAAGACCATGCTCGGCCGGAGGCTGAAGGAGCTTGGGCTGATAACCGACGGGCAGCTGGAGCTGGCCTTGACCGAACAGCAGAAAACTGGTGAGGGTTTGCTGGGGCAGATTCTATTCGATCTCGGCTTCATCTCAGAGGAGGACCTTGCTAAGGCTCTTTCCGGTCAGGCGCCTCGTTCGTCGGCAGCGCCGGACGACGGCGGGATACCCGACGAGGACTTGCCCACTTCGGCTGAGCAAGGTGTGGGGTCGCTCGCTATGCAGGATCAGACCACAAAGATGAAGGCTCGAGCCATCCTCAACGAGCTATCAGCATACGTGGATACAAACGGCGAGAATGCTTACATAGACGAATTACATCTGTCTGGCGAGTATCGCAGCGCCTTGGCGCTTCAGGGAACCCTCATGGAGCTTGGATTCTCAGGCCGAATCAAAATGATGCAGCCCCACCAGAAGATACGTTCACTCCTGCCGCCAGAAAAGGCAAGCTCACTTTGCCCAGCGATAGGCCTCGGGATGCGCGATTTTGAGGAGAAAATCACCGGCACGAATCTGTTGCCGGCGGGGCTTCGCGCGACGCGCAGGCTTTACGGGAAGCGGTTTATGATTGGTCTCTCGGCGGCCCTGTGTATATTGCTGGTTGCTGTTCTGGCCAGCAGCGTCGCCAAGCGGCGGATGGAAGTCGGCTTCCTTGAGGCGAAGGTCCAATCGCTTAGCAACGAGGTCAAGCTGGTCTCGGCCACCCGGCGACAGGCAGCGATGTGGGGCACTCTGTTGAAAGAGCTAAAGGCCATATCCGAAGAGACGCTCAATGCTCTTCTAGTGCTCAAGGAGCTGGACAGGCTCCTTCCCAGTGATGGCCCGGAAAAGGTGTGGCTGACCAACTTCCGGCTGAAGCGAAGGAACTTGTCGATCAATGGCCGCTCGGACAAGCCAGAGGAGATACTCACCAGGCTTGAGGAATCGCCCATCTTCAAGAACGTTAATTTTGAGGGTCGGATAACCTCCGGAAAGGACACTGAACGGTTCGGCATTGTGGTCGAGATCGACATCGAAAACCAATGGCTGCTGCTGAAGCCTCAGGAGGAACCCGTGGCTTACGAGGAACCAATCGGGCCGGAACCTCCTCCCGAGGGCATGGTCATAGGCCCGGTCGATTTTGATGAGGAAGAACTGGAGGAGGAGCCCGAAGAGATGCCCGAACTGCCGCTTCGCAACCCGTTGGCCGGCGCAGACATCAATAGAACGCAACCCCCCCCGGGGCCGGACTTGCCGCTTATGAACCCGTTTATGCGCGGCCCGGCGGGCCAGGTGTTCGATCATCGATTCCCGGCGACCGGGCCGGGCAGTTTTCCTGCTGAGGGCGCCTCGGAGGACGAGGGCGAAGACGTCTTTGAAAACGGCGAGCTAGACGACGAGGGCGAAGACGTCTTTGAAAACGGCGAGCCGGATGAGTCGCAGCCGGAAACGGAAGAGGAAGCGGAAGAATGAAGCTGAGCGACCGGGACCGGAAAATACTCATCATCGGGGCTGCGGCTGTTGGGCTATTTCTTTTGCTCAAGTTCGCTATCGGGCCCCTTTTTACATACAGCCAGGAGCTAACAGAAAAGATTGAGGACCTTCAATTCCGGTATGAAAAAAGTGTGCGAGCCATTTCGCAGCGAGCGGCCCTGGATTACGAGTTGAACGAACTGAAGAGCATCGGTGCCGGCCTCGACGCCAGCCTCATTCACGCCACGAATCCCAACGTTGCGGGCGCGAAGCTCCAGCAAACGCTCGATGGTTTCCTTCAGCAGTCGAAGCTCAAGACACGCAGCAAGAAGATACTGAAGAGCGAGGAGCGAGGCGGATTCCTCTGCGTTCCTGTCGAGTTGAGTGCGACGGGTTCCCTGTCGGAGTTTGAGGATTTCCTTTCCAAGGTCATGAACGACCCTATGTTGCTCCAGGTGACCAAGCTGGAGCTCAGACCTGAGAACCAGCGCGACCCAAAGAAGGTCTTCATCGAGATAGTGGTCGCAGGTTTCGTTCTGAAGGGACCGCCCTAGGGATATTGGGGAAATGTTTCGGAAGCTTTTTCTGATAAATCTCTCTCTCTTTCTGGCCGGAGTTCTGGCAGCGCTTTGGTTGGCCGAGGTCTGGCAAGGCCCGCTGGGCGAAGAGGTCAGCGCAAATCCGATTCCTCCAAATCGCATCTCGCGGGACGAATACTCGTTTGAGAAAATGGGGGCCGGCTCGGGTTACGAGTTGATGGTTGATCGCGACCTTTTTAGGCCCGATAGGAAGCGTTACATCCCGCCTAACCCGTCGCCGACGCCAAGTAAGGATGAGGCCACGGACAAGAAAAAGCCGAACTTTCAGGTAATCGGCATCATGATACTTTCTGAAAGGGTCAAGTATGCGATCATCGCCGAGAAACCCGTTAAGAAGGCCAAACTTAAGCGGCCTAGACGGCGGTCGCGACCTTCTCGACGCAGGCCCAGGAGAACGCCCACGCCTACTCCGACGCCCAGCGATTTGCTCAAGCCAGGGTCCTACCGAGAGGGCGAGGAGGTCAGGAATGGTTGGTATGTGGCCGAGATACGGCACACACTTGTCGTTTTCTCCAACGGCGAGGAGAGCTTTGAGGTAGCGGTGCTGAAGTCAAAGGTCCCTGAGGAGTCTGAAGAAGAGAAAGGCAAGAAGAGAAGACCTCCTACGAAGAAGCTGGATTCCCCCGTCTCGAGGAGAGAGCCACCCTCGCCGCCGGACAGGGACGAGGCGACGCAGCGCTTTCTCGATGCTCTGAAGAAGGCAGGCAAAAAGAAATAATGAGCGCCTCATTCTATCGGAGAGGTGATTTCTCCACGTCGGCATCACGAGTCACGGGAGATGAGACGATACATGACAACACACATAGCGGCAGACCCGGGTGTCTGCCCAATATATAGACGTAAGATACTTGCGACCTTGTTGTGGGAATAAACTGAGCCCAGGGGGTGAATATGTTGAATAACCGAGCTTCATTGTCCCGACGCCTCGAAAGGCTCGGGTTGTGTCTCGTTTTGCTCTTTGCCGCAGTTCTCTTGAGCAGTTGTGCATCCGTTTTCAGGCAAGAGGTGTTCACTGGCGGTCCGGCTGCTCCTGAGTCGGAACAGCCCACGTCTGATTCTGAAAAGGCATTGGGGACAGGCGATCTTATAGCAGAGGAGGCTGCCAAGGAGCACGTTTCGGCCGGAGCATCGGATGAGGAGCCAGCGCCATCCGATGCGGGGCCTTCAACAGCAACTGTAGCATCAGAAGAGGCAGCTGAGGCCGAGGCTGCGGACGAAAGAGCCAAGCTCGAAGAGTACGAAGCGTCGAGTGACAAGCTCCTGTTCACGACGCAGAGCAGGCCTCCTAGCGGTCTGCTGCCTGAGAAGATTGAGGAGAGGGAAACCTGGCCATACTTGACGCTGGAGGACGCCCCGATTGAGGTGGTCCTCGAGACGTTCATCAAGATCATGCCCGAGCGCGGCACGTTCAACTACATCGTCGATCCGGCTGTCAAGACCAAGAAGATAACGACGCGTTTCTGGCGCCCGGTCAGGCCGGACAACTTGTGGTTCATTCTCCAGTCGATACTCACGATGAACGGCCTAACGATGGTGGATTCGGGTCGCGACTTTTACAAGATTGTCCCGCTCCCGAATGCGAGGCAGCTCCCAATCGAGACCTACGTGGGTCGCGCGGGCGATCATCTCGAGCTCGAGGACATCCTAGTGACACAGGTAATCCCGACGGAACACATTATGCCCTCCGCGCTCCTAAAGCTGGTGAAGCCATTCCTCTCGGGCGTCTCGTTCGAGCTCGCAAACGACGATACGATGCTCCTCATCATCACCGACCTGGCGGCCAACATTAAGCGCGTGATGACGTTCGTGAAGCTTCTCGACGTTCCTATGGCGACCGAGGAACTGAAGGTCTATCCGATTCTGTTTGCGGACGCCGGGGAGGTCGCGTCGATCCTTGATAAGCTCTTTTCCGCCAAAAGGACGTCACAGGCCGCCCCAAAAACAAGAACATCGACGCGCCGGACGTCGAGTAGGTCGAGAAAGACCTCCAGCCAAGAATCAGGTGCCTTGGGCGGCCTCGGTGAGAAGCCTGTGATTATCACCGACAAACGCTCCAACTCGCTTATCGTTCTGGGCAGAAAAGCCGCGCTTGAGGCCATAGAAACCATCGTTGAGATGGTGGACGTCGATGTCTATGGGGCGGAGAAAACCTACGTCTATTACCTCGAGAACGCCGAGGCAAAGGCGATGGCCTCGCTTCTGAGCAGCCTCTACTCCAAAGGTAAGAGCAAATCGACAGGTTCGCGGGCAACTTCTAAGCAGAAGACGCCCTTCGGTAGCAAAGTCCGCGAAAGCGGAAGCAAGGGCAGCGCGCTGGACACGGGCGCGATGATCGGCGATATCAACATAGTGGCGGACGAGCACACCAACTCGCTCATTATCATGACGGACCCCATCAACTACCCGGAGATCGAGCGAACGATCAAGGCGCTCGACATACGTCCAAAGCAGGTCCTGATCGAGGTTCTCATCGCCGAGTTGACGCTTGACAAGACGACGCAGTTTGGCCTCGAATGGTCACTCAAGGGCGAGGGCAGCGCGAACGTTCTGGGCGAGGAGTTCAATGTTGTCTCAGACGTTGCCCAGGCGCTCGGTGTCCCATCGGGCAGCGGGTTCGTGCTGAGCGTCGTCGATGCCGAGAGGCTCAGAGGCCTCTTGAACGCCTATGCCAGCCAATCCAAGCTCAACGTTCTTTCGACGCCCAGGATCATCGCCTCAAACAACCAGGAGGCGAAGATCTACGTTGGTAAGGATGTGCCGATCGTAACCAGCGAGACCTCGAGCGGCACAAGTACCGTGGAAAACTTCGACGTCAGGCGAACGATCCAATACAAGGACACCGGCATCATTCTGGACGTGAAGCCCTACGTTAATGAGAAGAGAAGGATCAAACTTGAGGTGAACCAGACCGTGTCCGACGCCCAGACGAACAAGATCGGCGGCTCCGACTCGCCGATTGTTAATCGCCGTGAAGTCAAGACTACTGTCTTCATGGGTGACAGGAACACACTTCTAATTGGTGGTCTCATCAAGAAAAACATCAACACGGCAAAGGAAGGCATTCCGCTTCTCATGGACATCCCCTGGGTCGGGCACCTCTTCTCATCCACCTCGATCATCGAGACCAACACTGAGCTTCTCATCCTGATCACGCCCACGATCATTGATACTCCGGAAGACGCCAAGGCAGCGATTGATGATTTCGAGGCGAGCATGGAGGACCTGTTCAAGGAGATCCGGAAGCGCAAAGGCGCTTTCTGGGAGCAGCAAGGAATTGAGGAAGAAGAGACGATGGAGTCCGACAGCACCCAGACTGAACCGGACGCCGGCGCCTCGGATGAATCCAAATCACAAGGACAAGACTGAGAGACCAATAAATGAGACATGAGCTGATGGAGGCATAAATGCGAAGACTTATCTTAATCCTAACACTCTTGCTTCTCGCCAGCGTCCTAGCTTTCACGGGGTGTTCCCGGCGGGGCGGCGACAGTGGGGACGATTCCGAATCAACGGTCTGGGGGCTTCAGATAACGGCCATCGAGTCGACGACGGGCTCGCCCTACATCGAGTCAAGCGTCAACGCGAACGATCTCGGCATGGACGACAGCGCGATAGTCTATGTGCTCAACAGGTATCCCGACTACTATGTCGGCACGGACGGCAAAATCGATCCGTCCTACAATGTGATCGTGACGAGGTATCTGGTCGAGATTTCGCTGCCTGATTACCCTCCATTCACATTCGAGAGAAGCATATATGAGGAGATACCCGCCTCAATAACCGACACTGAAACATCTCTCACGGTCGTGGCTGTGCCATCGGTCCTGAAGCCGCAGATAGCGACGATAGTGGATGCAGAGGGTGGCACCGTGGAGGGCGTTCTCAGAATCCGGCTGGAGGGCAAGTTCGGCAACGGCGAGGAGGCCTACACCACCGGCGAAGTGCGCCTCAGGATCACCTCGCAAGCCGCGGCGCAGGCTGGGAGCATAATGCAGGAAGTTCGCTCCCATGAATGAAGACTTCGGGTCTGCGGCTGCTCGTCATTAATGTGATGCAGAGCTATTGCTTGCCGAGCAGAGACTCGACAACGCTGCTTACTTGGCTGGTTATGCGGTCGAATGCGGCTTGAAAGCGCTTGTGCTTTACGGGGGAGGACAACCAAGAGAATACGGCCACGAATTGCCTACTCTGGCTGGCAAGGCTCTTGACCTGGCAGTCTTGCTTTCACCCGCGATGCGACGTTATCATATTGACACGATGGACGAGATGCTTGGGGCTTGTCATGGCTGGGGGCCGGATTTGAGATACACTAAGACTGGTGATATGTCGGATGCTAAGGCAAAGAAGTTCGGCCAAGCGGCCAGAATGTCATTCGAACGGCTTTTGATCCCTATGATCTTGGACGGCCGGGCGGAGATAGTAAAATGAAGCATTTTAGTGAAGCCCGACTGGATGTTCAGAATGGGGTTCTCCGGAAGAAGTCCGATTTGACGAGCGCAGGCGTATCGGGTGTCTGCCTTATATGGGACATCAAGGGCATTCTGCGGGCGCTGTTAAAGATTGACAAGAAGGATGATGTCGAGAACGCAAGAGCCACCGTCTCCAAGATACTCGGGAATGCCGCTGGCCCCTTCTGGAAGGACGAGATATGGGTATGGTCTAGAACAGCCTCCTCAAAGGCAGAAAAGGCCGTTTACAAGCAAGCATGGAAATCTGCTGAGGCCATTGATTCCGGCCCGCCTGAGATCAAGGTTCTTGACCGCCACATCTCGAAGACATCGTGGTTCAATCCTGTTCTAGATGAACCTTGGGAGCTCAATGAGCACACGCCGCCGATCTTGTCTTTCTACTCCTTCAAAGGAGGTGTGGGGCGAACAACCGCGTTGGTCTCACTCGCCATCCAACTTGCCAGAAACGGCAAGAAAGTAGCGGCGATTGATCTTGATCTTGAGGCACCAGGTCTTTCTTCCTTGCTGCCCGGCGCGGACGGCAAGACCGCGGAATTCGGCGTTATCGATTATCTTCTGGAAAGCTCCATTCTTGGCTCGAGGCAGGGCATAGATATCCCCGATTACTACCACCTAGTTGACGACCCAATGGTGGTTGCCGGCGGACCTCCGATCACCATTGTTCCTGCAGGCAAGCTTGACCATAACTACATCGAAAAACTCGCCCGCATTGACTATGAATCGTTGGTCCGCCCTCTAGAACCGGGAATGTCAAGCCAGAGACCATTGAAAGAGCTGCTTGACCAGCTCAAGACGCAGCGGCAGATCGACTACTTCCTTCTTGACGCCCGTGCGGGCTTTCACGATTTGGGTGGACTGGCGCTCTCGGGCATCTCACATTTGGACATCGTCTTTGGTCTTGACAGCGAACAGAGTTGGCGAGGGATGGAGCTTGTCGTCCGTTTTCTTGGACAGGATCGAGTCAAGGCTGGCCAAGGGCAGCTGCTTTGCGCTTTTGTGTTTGCCCTAGCGCCCCCTGCGGGCAGCCCTTCGAGAGATGAGGCTCTCCCACGTTTCCTCGATACGGCTTATGACGTTTTCGTGGATTGCTTCTACCATTCTCAGGGCTTGGCGCCAGAAGACGGCTGGGACGTTCCGGCAATCGAGGATTCCACGCAACCTCACTATCCCATTGTCTTGGAATTCGATGACAACATCCAAAAGGCAAGAGCAATAGAAAAGATCGCCAACCGCCTTTGTGAAGGTCACTTTCGAGAATTCGCCGAGCGTGTTCTGGAACGCATCTCAAGAGGTCTTGATGAGCGGGAAAAAGCCTGATCTAGCGCAAAAACTCCGCCTACTTGAGAAGTTACGTCCCATCTGTAGAGAGGGCGTGGCCGAGAATGAGCCGGATGATCGGAGACAATTCGCACAGGATTTCTTGCCAATTCAGGCGCATTTCAGAGTTCTAGACCCTGATGTGAGAATCATCATTGGCGATAGGGGAACTGGCAAGACGCACTTGTTCCGTGCTCTGAAAGACGAAGACGGTTTGCGTGCCTTGATCCAGCTAGCCCATGACAGACATCTGCCTTCACCCGGATACCACAAGACATCCTGGTTGGTGGGATATGACACTGAAGGCAAGGAGTTCCCGCCTCCTACTCTCATTATGAGATTCGCGGAGGAGCAGCGTAGTCCTGTGGCTTTGCAGAGCTTCTGGGTTGCTCTTCTGGCCAAAGTGCTTTTCAGAAAGGAAATGATCCCGCCTTCAGCATTCCCACATACCTTGACAACGGCGTTTACCTCGGTTGAGTGCAAGAGGCTATGTCAAGAGGCTGAGAAGTCCGGGGAAGCTCTCTTCTGGGCGCTGGATGCTCTAGATGACCGCTTGGAGGACGAAGACCGTTTTGTTTTTGCCTCTTACGACGGCCTTGACCGCATAAGTCCGGGAAACTGGGAAGCCATGGAGACGATTTTACAGGGTCTGGTTCAATTCTGGGCGGCTTACACGAGACGATGGAAGCGCATTAGGCCAAAGATCTTCCTGAGACGCGATCTATATGATGCGGCGATGTTCGGGCCAGACATCGCCAAAGTCGCTGCAAACAGAGCCGAACTTCTCTGGGCGATACCCGAGTTCTACGGCTGCCTTTTCAAGAGGCTGCTGAATGACAACGGCTTCTTCGGGTACCTCAGTTCCAACAGGAAGGGCAAACACGGACAGAAACAGCTTGCCATTGCCCATCCCCTCCCATTCCGCGAGGACGGGTACTTCGGCAGAATTCCAAATGCGCGGCGAGAAGATCAGTATAAGGAAGCGGTGGATCTCATGTTCGGGCAATTCATGGGGAAAAGCGCAAAGAAGGGCATGACGCTTAAATGGATACCGAAGCACCTGCAAGATGGCCAAGGCAGGATTTATCCTCGCTCCTTTCTACGTCTGACTGAGCACGCTGCTGACATTGAGATGAGAGATAGGAAAGCTGAGGGGACTCAGTATCTCATACATCACACCGCATTGCGGGGGGCGCTCGACAGGGTTTCTGAAGACAGGGTCGGCGAGCTGGCCCATGAGGAGTTCCGCTGGATAAGCGATGTGCGGGAAGCGTTTAGGGGCCGGGACCTCTTGATTCCAAGCAGTCGCAGCAGGCTAATCAGTGTTTTAAGAACGATTACGTGGTCGAATGCCGACGATCGGCCACGCTCAACTCGACCCAGCAGCTTAATTGACTACCTTGTGGATCTAGGCGTTTTCTCCAACCGACCTGACGGCCGGGTCGATGTCGGTGACCTTTACCTGAGTGGGTTCTATCTTAGGCGAAAAGGCGGTGTAGAAAAACCCAGAGCCCTTACGTCGTTTCACTAGAAAGCGCTAGAGCAGGGGGTAAGCCGGATTCTGTTCCCGCGGGCGATTGCTCGCACAGCGGGCGGCAGCCATTTATCTGGGACGCCGGTTCCCCGGCGCCTCGTGCGACCCACCCGGGGGCTCGCGCGGGCCACGCTCAAACGCCCCCATATTTGGTCTTGCTCCGAGCGGGGTTTACCTAGCCGGCCCGGTCACCCGAACCGCTGGTGAGCTCTTACCTCACCGTTTCACCCTTGCGTTCGCCAAACAAAGCGAGTTCGCGGTCTGCTCTCTGTTGCACTTTCCGTAGGGTCACCCCCCCTGGGAGTTACCCAGCACCCTGCCCTTGGGAGTCCGGACTTTCCTCCAGCGCGCAAGCGCCAGCGACCGCCTCCCCTGCTCCAGCGCAAGGTTAAACTTAGCCAGAAGCTCACAAAGAGTCAAAGGGGACAAACGCTACTGGGTCCGTCCGAGATCCGGGATCAATCTCGTTAACCCCTGGGTTCCACGACGCTGTCCAATACGTCCGGGGTTACGACGTGAAGAGAGCTTTGCTGGGTTGTTTTTTGTGTTGATTTTGTTGGTTGAATGTGCCAACGTTCTGCATTAGTTTGATAATAGGAACCATATACTATTAGAAATAATGGAGAACGCCGTGCCAACAAGGAAGTATCCTCCCAAGCGGTTGAGCGAACTTCCGAGGGGACGGTTGAGGCGGTCGATGCTGATTGTGGTTTCGGAAAGCAGCAAGGCGGTGCATGCCCTTGAGGAGCGAGGCAAGCACGTTTGCGTAGCGGACAGGTTCACGAAGACGGCGATGAATCGCGGCAAGTTGGAGGAGTTCGTGCAGGATGAGGACTTCGTTTATGACGCCTCGCGGGACGTATTTGGGTGTCCGCACGGCAACGAGCACGTCTTTTCGCGGTTGGCTGATAAGGGGCACGGCAGGGCTGTTCGCGTTTATATGTCAAAGCGGCGATGTGATGGTTGTCCGCGTCACGAGCGTTGTTTTGGTCGGTCGAAGTTGAAGCGCCACACGATACAAAGGCACGTTGATTTCCGTTGGCTCTCGAAGCATCGGGCGCGTTTCCTTGAGCCTGAGTATCAGGAACGGCTCGATAAGCGGAGGCTGATCGAGCGTATTTTCGGGCATTTTAAGCACAATCTTGGTTTTCGCAGGTTTCTTCTGAGAGGTCTTTCGGGAGCGAGGGTCGAGACCTTCCTTGTGGCCGCCTCGGTCCCGAGGCGGTTGTGTGACATTCTCAGGCGTGACGGGCGAAGTTGGGGCAGTCTAATGCGAACGCCGGGATTGGTCGGGCCAAGGACCGTCTAATGAAGCAAATCAAGGATAATGGATAGCTCTGTGACGAAATCGACCGTCTAAGACCTTCAACATCAAAGATATCGGGGCAAAATCAGTGCCGTAGTCAAGTCAGAGCATGGCAAAGGCGTAATCACCCGAAAAAACGGAGCCGCGCGAATCAATACACCAACACACACCGGCAATTATTGGACAGCCTCTACAATCTAGAGCCACAGCCGGCCACCGGGAAAATCACATTGAAGGATCGCGTTATGCACCCCCCACCACGGTATTGCAGCCGCAATGGGCACGCTTCTGCTTCGGGGAAACTATGGCAAAGGGGAAATCACCTACAACCTGGGACAACCTCGTGTGAGAGGAAGTGTTGGCTTTTTGTCCACCTAGGCGCATACTGGGCTAGGATGAAGCTGTTATAGCTATCGATGGAGACAAAATGAACCTCAAGGCTCCGCTTTTCAGCCTTCTGCTAGCCATCTCGATTTGTGATGCTCCGGCCTTCCCAGCGGAATACCAGGTGAATCTCGATGGCTCGGGCGATTTCGTCCGCGTCCAAGACGCCATCGACGCCGCAGCGGACGGGGATATCATCGTGGTTCATCCGGGGACATACAGAGAGAATCTACGATATCAGGGCAAGAATATCGTCCTTCAGTCGCTTCACCCTGATGACAGGGATGTGGTCGCCTCGACCATAATTGATGGGGGCAAGGCCGGCGCCGTCATCACCTTCGATGGCACGGAAGATGATTCCTGCTTGCTGGCGGGTTTTACCATTACAAATGGCGAGGCAGTCAATGGCGGCGGGATCGTTGGCGGCTTTTACGCTGATATCCGGACCCAGGCTCGGATCGAACACTGCACAATCGTCGGGAACTCCGCGAAGTACGGCGGCGGGATGTATCTTTCCAACGGCGATGTCGTGAAATGCACCATCCAGGGTAACGAGGCGCAGTACTATGGCGGGGGAATATATGGCTTCCACGGGGAGATAGCTGACTGCGTGATCGAGGCCAATAGCGCGGAGAGGGGAGGCGGCCTGTTCCGCTGCAACGGCGAGATCGTGGAGTGCGCCGTCAGCGGCAACTCGGCCGAATACGGTGGGGGCCTGTATTATTGCGACGGGGAAATCACCGATTCGGCCATCGCCGGCAATTCAGCAGATTACGGCGGGGGCATCTGTGGCTGTGTAGGGACGATCACGAGCTGCATCGTCGCGGACAACTTTGCCGCGCAGAGCGGCGGCGGGCTTTACTCCTGCTATGCCGCTGTCACCAACTGCCTTATCAGCGGCAACTCCGCCTTACGTGGCGGAGGGCTGTATAGCTGTGAGGCAGGGCTGATGAACTGCACGATCAGTGGCAATTCCGCCGAGCTCGGCGCCGGGTTGTGCAGCAGCTATGGCTCCATCATAAACTGCATCGTTTGGGGAAACAGCGCTCCTGATGGCGATGAGTTGTTTGGCATCTCGACGCCCTCCTACTCGTGCATTCGTGGCTGGGTCCACGGCGGTGAGGGCAACGTCCCTGACGACCCGCTCTTCGTAGAGGGACCCATCGGCGATCATTATCTCTCGAGCCTGGGCGCCGGTCAGGACGCGGACAGTCCCTGTATAGACGCTGGCGCCGAAGTGCCCAAGATACTCTTTCTCACGAGTCTCACGACCCAAACCGACGGAGCCCTGGACACGAATAGAGTCGACATCGGCTATCACTACGCGCCCGTTCAAGTCGCAATTCAGTCGTACCTCAACGGCGGAAGCTTTGCACCGGGTGACAGTATTCAGTGCTCGATAGCTGTTCAGAATGCAGGGCCTCAGCTTTGGGTTGATCTTTATTTGGCATTTGTATTGCCCGACGGGGCAGTAGCCTATTTGGTCAACGGTGGATTTGATGCGGATGCTGGACCGTGGCTCACTAACGTCGCCCTGCCCGCTGGTTTCACCTTCGGCCCGGCCACCGTATTCGAGCTGACCGTCCCGGTTGAAACTCCCACCGGGCAATACAAGTTCGCGGCGGCGCTTACAGCCTCCGGAAGGGATTATCTCATCTCGGTCTCCGTGACGTCATTCGTTGTCCGAGGATAGACTGGCGGCGCCTCGACGATCCTGAAGATCAGGATGTCGCTCACCTGATTCTCGGCGTTGTGCCCCATCTTGAATGGAACGCGCCGCTCAAATCGAAGCCACCGCTCCTCGTGCAACCGGGACTTGAGCCGCTGATAGAGCACTGGCGAGGGCTTGAACACGACCAGCAAGCGGCTCTTCTGCGGCCAAAGCGCGCTCATCCTTCGCACAATCAGCCTGAATTCGTCCTCGAAGAAGGCCACGTCGTTCGTGAAGGCCCCTTTCGGCGTCCAACCCAGTCCCCCTCGCGGGAACCGAAGCGTCGTGAGGCTCGACTCCGGGTAGTAATACATGAATGGCGTGATCGTCAGGTCGGTGAACAGGACAATGTCGCTTAAAGTCGCGTTCCGCGCAACGTAGTCCGCAATCTCCCGGTCGTTGCTCTTCCAATACGTTGTGAAATACGAATGAAGCGAGATAACGAGCACTGTGAACACGAGCACGCCAAGCGCCTTCCTCAGCGGTTTCATACGGATTGAGGTAAGGCCAAGACCAGCGAGTATGAAAAGCCCTGGCTGAACGATTGTGTCGTATCGCCCCGGCACGTAGATCGGCTTGCTGTATGAGGCGATGAACGCGCAGGCGATGGGTACGAACGTGTAGAACAATACAAGAAGCACCGGCCAGATCGCTGCCTGTTTAGAAGCATCCCCCGAGCGCCTCGCCCGGAGGACCAAGCACAATGCCGAGACGACGAGTGCCGCTAAAGCCACGAGGCCAATCCCCCAGATCGACTTCAGAAAGCCCGTCGTGGGCAGGCGCCAGCTCTTGAACGTCAGGTGCAGGAGCGTCTCGAAGAGCATTCGCCCCTGAGGTTTCGGTATCCAGGGCGTCGTGTTCTGCGCCACCTGGCGGCTCAACACCAGAACCCACGGCAGATACGCCCCGACCACGCCCATCAGCGCGAGCATCGGCCGCGCATCCCGCCTCTCCTTTCGCCTCGCCAAGACGTATAGCCCCTCTGCTAGCAGGACAAAAACGCCGTAGTTCTGCGTGTAGAGCATTGCCGCCGTGACGACGATGAACCAAGCCACTCGCTTCGGGGACGGCCTTTCGGTCATTAGGTGGCAAAGATACACTGAGATGATCGCCAGAAGAGGCGTCAGCGAATACATCCGCGCCTCCCGCGAGTAATAGACCGCAAGCGGTGCGACGGCCAGCATCGCACCCGCCCAAAGCCCGACGGCCGGTCGGAACAGCCTTGATGCGATCAACAGCGTCGCCGCGACGAGGCAGATGCCCAACAAGGCGGAGAAGAGCCGGGCGCAGAGCTCCGAATCGCCGAACATCCGTATCCAGATATGCAGCAGCAGGTAATAAAGCGGCGGCGAGGAGTCCTCGACCTGCCTCTCGATAATAGTGCCAACGTCCTGCCGGGCCAGAACCACCGAATAAGCCTCGTCTTGCCAGATGCTCTGCTCACCCAGCCCCCAAAGCCGAACGACCGCCGCCAGCACTAATATGGCCACCGCAAGAGCTTTCGCCCCTCCGCGCCATTGTGAACACCCAGTACCAGCTGCCTCGGCCTGCACCCAATCCTCTTCTCTTCAAATCCGTGCGATCTGCGCAATCTGCGGGCAAAAAGCCTACATCAAACGGCCAGCAAGTCAATTGCCCTCACAGACTTCCCTACGCAGTTGATGCCACAGCGCTCTTTCGCCATAATCTAATGAGAAGCGCAACTGAATAGGACACGGGAGCATGATAGAATCATACAGTTTCGGCTCAATCGTCATCGACGGAAAGCAATACACCTCCGACGTAAAGATAATCGACGGCCAGGTTATGCGCAACTGGTGGCGAAAGGACGGTCACAGCATTTGCGAGGCGGACGTAGCCGACATCCTCGCCGCAAAACCCGACGTCCTCATCCTCGGCACCGGCACCTACGGCATCCTGAAGGTCCCCAAAGCCTTCAAGAACCTGATGGAATCGCACGATATCGACCTCATCGCCCAGCCGACCGACAAGGCCGTCAAGACCTACAACGAGCTCTGCCAGACCAAGAACGTCGCCGCCGGCTTTCATCTCACGTGCTGAGGAAGAGAATTATCATTGCGGAATCATCGGAGAGGATCGAAGCCGGCTGTTTCCCACAGACAGAGGGCACATCCTGAGCCTGATTTGATAGTGGGGATGACAGAATGGGATGAAAGGACATGACTGGATTGGGTGATAGCTTCAGAGGCAGTCGGATGCACGTTCTCGACCTTGCGAGTCGGGAAGACTTCCCTCAGATCCTTAACGGACTCATTGAGAACAGCGGCGCCACTGTCGGCGCAGACCATGTTCATCAACCGAAAGGTCGCGGGGACCAAGATAAGACAAATGAGATGCAATTGCGACAGTTTCTCCGGCTGTGTCATTTCAAGACGCTCGATCAGAAGAAGGCCACGAATGACCTGGATACATGGTGGCTGAAGGTCCGCCCGCACACTGCGAAGACGCCTCAGTGGGACCTGCTCTGTGAGTGCAGCATGAATGACAAGGATGGGATCGTGTTGGTCGAGGCAAAGGCCCATGAGGGAGAGCTTGATTGGGGTGGTAAGCAGCTGGAGCCGGACGCCTCAAGAGGTTCCTGTCTTAACCATAAGCGCATTGGGAAAGCAATTGAGGAGGCGTGCCGTTCCCTCGACGCAAAGAAACCCGGTGTCAATATCAGCCGGGACAGCCATTACCAGCTTGCTAACCGCGTTGCGTATGCCTGGAAGCTCGCCAACATGGGGCTGCACGTTGTGCTGCTTTATTTGGGCTTGATCGGTGACACCAGAATGTCATTTGTCGGCCAGCCGCTCGAGGATCACGATCACTGGGTGCAAGTCATGGGTGGATACACGATAGGTGTGCTGCCGCACTCGCTTCCAAACACAAGGTTTGAGTTTCCTGGCGGCGGATCGATGATGATGCTTATCAGGTCCCGAAAGGTCCTGAGACTTTCGCCCGCGCTTCACGAATAAGTGTCTTTCCCCGAAGGGGGAACACGTGGGTAGCCGTAGGTGAAACCTACGGAAATGGAAGCACGCCCCACCTCCCCAAAACGACCCTGAAGGGGTCGCACAACAGCTCTTCACACCAAGAGCCTCTCGCCGAATACGGTTGATTGTGCAACCCTTTCAGGGTTGTTTTTCCTTTCTTCGGTGGCTTTGATCCGTAGGTTGGCACCTACGGCTACCATTGTGATGCCCTTTCAGGGCATGGATGTGGTTTCATCTGCTCACCGACCTGCGTTCTACGGTCACTGGAAAGATGCACGTCCGTTTATTTGTCGTTGTTTCGCAGATTCACGCAATCGTGGCCGGAGACCTTCTTATTTCCCCGAAGGGGGAACACGTGGGTAGCCGTAGGTGAAACCTACGGAAATGGAAGCACGCCCCACCTCCCC
>CAYZPW010000006.1:39046-55911 GCA_964480475.1 uncultured bacterium
CACGTGGGTAGCCGTAGGTGAAACCTACGGAAATGGAAGCACGCCCCACCTCCCCCAAAAACGGCCCTGAAGGGGCCGGAAAAAAGCCCGTCATACCAAGAACCTCTCGTCGAATACAGTTGATTGTGCAATCCCTTCAGGGTCGTTTTTCTTTTCTTGACTCGCCGTGAGCCGTAGGTTTCAGCCCGCGTTTTGCGGGCCTACCCAAGTTGTGCCCTTTTAAGGCATTCCAAGGCATCGCGTATGCCTTGAAAAGCCAGGGGCTTTGCGGGAGACTATTGGACGGTTTTTTGGACTTGGAGGCGGATTATGACCATCGACGAAGAGCAGATTGCGAGGCTTGTTAGAGAGGCGCTGGCGAGGCTTGGGCGAGGCGGACCAGCCGAAGGGCCGGCGGCCAATCTCGCGCCAGGTTCGTCAGCAGACGGCCCGGGGTTTGCGATGGTGGATGAGGCAGTTTCAGCGGCCGCGAAGGCACAGCGGGAGCTCGTCGCGCTGCCGCTTGAGACGCGGAAGGAGCTCATCGAGGCGATACGTCGCGTTTGCACTGAGCACGTGGATGAGCTGGCACGGCTCGCGGTCGAGGAGACGGGCATGGGCGTCGAGGCGGACAAGGTGCAGAAGAACCTCTTGGCCATCAGGAAGACGCCCGGCGTCGAGGACCTTGAGACCACGGCTTTCTCCGGCGATCGCGGCCTCGCCATTGAGGAGCTCGCGCCGTTCGGGGTCATCTGTGCGATCACGCCCTCGACGAACCCGTCCGAGACAGTCATTAACAACGCCATCGGGATGGTCGCCGCGGGCAACGCCGTCGTGTTCAACGCTCACCCCGGGGCCAAGCGAGTCAGCGGAAGGGCGGTCGAGTTGATCGACCAGGCGGTTGTGTCGGCCGGTGGCCCGCGAAATGTCGCCTGCTGCCTCGCGGACCCGACGATCGAGACAGGTCAGGAGCTGATGTGTCATCCCGACGTCGGTCTTTTGGTCGTAACCGGTGGGCCGGCGGTCGTGAAAGCGGCGATGGCGTCGGGCAAAAAGGTCATTGCGGCGGGGCCTGGGAACCCGCCTGTTGTCGTGGATGAGACAGCCGACCTTGAGCTTGCCTCCAAAGAGATCGTCAACGGCGCGAGCTTCGACCACAACGTGCTTTGCGTGGCCGAGAAGGAGATATTCGTTGTCGAGAAGGTCGCGGACGAGCTCAAGCGAGGCATGATCGCAAATGGTGCTTACGAGCTTTCGCCCGAGGAACTCGCGGCCGTCCTGAAGGCCGTCTATACCGACTTCGAGCCGAAGAAGCAGGCCGACGAGCTCACGGTCAATCGGCGCCTCGTGGGTAGGTCTGCGGCCAAGATAATGGAGGCTGCGGGTTTATCGCTTCCGGCGGGGAAACGGCTGTTGATTGTCGAGACCGACCTGCGCCATCCGCTCGTGATGCGCGAGATGCTGATGCCGCTCGTCCCAATTGTCAGAACGCGGGACGCGGATGAGGCGATCGAGTGGGCATATATCGCTGAGCAGCAATGCTCCCATACGGCGATGATGTTCTCCCGGAACATCGCGAACCTGAGCAAGATGGCCTACCGTATAAACACGAGCATATTCGTGAAGAATGGCCCCTCTTACGCGGGCTTGGGCTTTGGAGGCGAAGGCCACACGTCATACACAATCGCCGGCCCCACCGGCGAGGGCGTAACGACCGCGCGCTGCTTCACGCGCCGCCGCCGCTGCACCCTCGTGGATTATTTCAGGATTATATGAGATGGGGGCAGCTCACCGCGGCGAACCGCGTTCGTCTGCCCATATCAATCCAACCGAATCCAGCATGGCGAATACTCTCACCAATCGGCACGGGCGGGTCTAAGACCGCGCCCCTACTTCAGATGTCCCTTTCTCCTTTTGCCCCTTTTCCTTTTCTCCCGTTTTCCCCGACGGGGAGACCCCACTGCGAGGTTGACATGGGCGGGCTTTGCGGGGATATTCTGAGGCACAATTGTGCCGAATGACCAGGGGTCATTGCCGCTTTTTGGCCCTGGTGTGCTTCTGTTGAGAGAGGGCTTTTGAGATAACTAAACCAGCGGTCATCATATCGCCGTATTCCGACATATCGTCCACGGGGCCGAGAGTCCTTTCCAGCTGCCTCAAGCAGGCCGGCTTCAGGACTAGAAAGCTATTCCTACAGATCGCAGAGGAGAAGGGCGACATCCCGCCGGGGCTGTTTCTGTATCCGGATAGCGTTCTTGAGCAGGTCGGCGAACTCTGTAAGGACGCTTTACTCGTCGGGGTCTCACTCATGAGCAACTACTTCGACCGGGTGGCCCAGCTGTGCGAGTTCTTGCGAGAAAAGACCGGCGCGCCGGTATTGGTTGGCGGCATCCACGCCACGCTAATGCCCAGGGAGTGCGCCGAATTCGCTGATTACGTGTGCATTGGCGAGGGTGAGGGTGCGATTGTCGAAATCGCGCGAGCCTTTTCTGATGGCAAAGATGCGTCGAGCGTTGCCAATGTCTGCGGGATGAGGGACGGCGAGTTCTTCCAGAATCCGCCCAGACCTTTGATTGCGAATCTCGACGACATCCCTTTCCCCGACTACTCGCAGGATGACGACTACGTTCTGGTCGATGGCAAGCTGAAGAGGATGGACCTGAGCCTGCTCGAACCGCTCTTGTCAACCGCAGTGCGAGGCAAGAAAACGGCGGAGGAGAGGCCCTCTTACGTCACGATGATGACCCGGGGCTGCCGATATGCCTGCACCTACTGCTGCAATCGGACGCTGCTTCGGCTGTACGGCGGACGCACATTTGTGAGGCGCAGGTCGGTCGAGAACGTCATTTCAGAGCTGTCTTGGGTTCGCGAGAACCTTCCGTTCGTTGAGCTGGTTGTTTTGACGGACGATTCATTCTTCGACACGGACGAGTCTCAGATACGGACGTTCTGTGAGGTTTATCGAGCGAAGATTGGACTGCAGTTTTTCTCGCTCGGGACGCCCTCCGGTATAGATGACAAAAAGCTCAAGATGATGGTCGATGCGGGCATGGTTTACCTGCAAATGGGCGTTCAGACCGGCAGCGAGCGGATACGCAAAATGTATAAGAGGCCTTTCTCAAACGAGGAGGTCATTTCGATTGCGGACATGCTGGCCAAGTATGTCCCGAGGATACTGCCTCCGCGCTACGACATTATTATCGACAACCCGATGGAGACGGATGAAGACGTAATCGATAGCATTCGCCTTCTGCTGAGGTTCAAGAGGCCGTATTTCATCCAGTATTTCTGCCTGACGCTATTCCCAGGAACAGAGCTTGGCGACAGGGCCGCCAGAGCCGGGATCATCACCGACTGGAGAAAGCAGGTGTATCGCAAGCAGCTCTTCCACAAGAGGCGGAGCTACCTCAACTTCGTCCTGGGTCTGTTCAACACACCTGCTCCAAAGATCGTCATACGACTTCTAATAACGAAGCCCGCTCTGCTGATCTTCAACCGGCCATATTTCGGCAGATTGCTCCGGCTGGCTGTGAAGGACTAGTTCGCGGGCCCGTGTCTAAGCGCGGAGTGAGCGGCAGTGGATATTCAGAACTGTCCGGTAGTAGCGGAGACAGCTGAATGCTGAGGCAGCAATGGCGACGCTAGGCAAGCTGGTCAAGAATGTGGCGTTTCGGACCGGGACAGAGGCCTTCAAGAAGCTTGTCAACCTGGGCTTCGTAGTGTTCGTGGCCAGGAAGCTCGGCGCGGACGGACTCGGCCGCTACAGCTTCCTGCTGGTGCTGACGAGCATCCTGGGTCTGATCGCCGACTGCGGCTTCTCAGCCCTCATGCTAAGGGAGGTTGCGACCAGGCGGGACGAGGCCCGGGAGCTTCTGGGCGCTTCGATGCTCCTCAAGGCACTTCTGTCGGGCGTTGTATTCGGGCTTCTGTGGGTGATCATCCACGGTCTGAACGCGAAAGGCGGCGCTGCAACTGGAGCGATGACAGGCCACACCGAGGCATATCTCTTCGCCGCGTACTGCATCTTGCTATCGTTCATGGAGATGTTCAACACCTTCTTCGTTGTCGATCAGCGGCTTGACCTGGATGCGGTTACGAACGTTGTGCAGCGCGGAGGGGCCGTCCTTCTGGGCGTCGTCTTGGTTCTGCACGGAATGGGCATCAAGGGGATTGGCTATGCCTTTGCTGTGGCGACGGCAACTGCGGCCGCTCTGGCACTCGGAATGGTCATGAAGAGATTTGGTCGGCCCATCTTCAGAATAGATGCCGCTCTGTTCAAATCGCTCATGAAAGAGGCGATCCCACTTGCTTTGACGCTCTTTTTCTCCACCGTCTATTTCCGGATAGACCAGGTAATGCTCGGATGGATGAGGTCCGAGACGGAATTGGGCTGGTATTCGGCCGCCTATCGCGTGTTCGAGGTTACAGCACTGGTGCCTTCCATTCTAATGCTGATCGCGTTGCCCATCTTCTCGCGCCTCGCCAAGGAATCCAAAAAGATGTTGGTGCGTGCTGGGCAGCAAATGCTGGTCATTCTTCTTACGCTTGGAGTCGCTATATCCGTCATGGTAGCGCTTGCGGCTCCGAAGATAGTTGCGCTGTTCGGGCGGGATTTCGGGACGGAGTCGAGCCAGGCACTCACGGTGTTGATGCTGACAGTAGTGCCCATCTTCTGCAACTTAGTGTTCACGACCCTGTTCATCGCCATCGGCAAGCAAGTCAGGCTGATGTATTGCTTCATGGCAGGGGCGCTAGTCAATATCGCGCTGAATTACCTGATGATCCCGCCCTGGGGCTATCTTGGTGCAGCGTCTTCTACGCTAATATCGGAGCTTCTCCTTTTCGCACTCGTCGCGTACCTCCTGAGCCAGTATCTCTCTGGATGGCAACTGAGGGCAGTTCTACTACGACCGTTTGCTTCGGCGGTCTTGGCTTTCGCGCTGACCTACGCTTTGGGGCTTTGGGGAAACCGGCCAGCGTTTGCGGCTGTGTGGCTTGTGCTTTTGGGCGGCGGAATCGCCGTGTCACGCGCGATCAATTGGCACGAACTGGCCCTACTGCGCGGTGCTGCGGATGTCCCCCCGCATTCCGATGTCGGGGACCCAGGGGATGGGGGCTAGAACTATCTTGTCGAACCATGCGTCAGCCCAAGCCTGCTCCAACACTAGAAAAAGGACAACAAACCTCGCTTGCTGAGGCGGGGTGAAATACTCCAGGAAATACTCCCACTCGCACTCGCGCTCGTTGCTGCGGTTCCTATTGAAGAAGAGCTTGCGCCCATTCTGGTCGTAGAACTCTTTGCCGACATACGCGCCAGATTTTGAAGCCCATATCCCGTAGAAGAGGATGTAGCCATTGCTGGAATCGACGGGCATCCTCTCGGAATAGCCGACTGCCCTCGAAACGCTCGCATCAGTGTTCAGGATAAAGGCCTCAGGCCCAGATGACGGACCTGATTTCGGCTCCGGCCCTGCGAGCAGGGGAGCGCCTTCGGTCATTCTAAAAGCACCCCGGCCTCTAACAAGGTTGGCGGTGTCCTTGACCAGAACAAGCCGACCACCACATCTTAGGACTTGGCCCCCCAAGTCCTGCAAGAGCTCCACCGAGCATTGACCCAACCCAGGCAGCGGCTGCAAATCCCAAACGACCGTTAGCGCCACGTTCTTCTCCCATTGGACAGAGAGCTCGTCAATCGATATACCCCGCAGGATTCCTCTAGACACGTTGCCCGGCAAGTACGGCATATCGCTACTCACACATCGCATCAGAAAGACCTTCTTAAGCTCGTATTCCGGCTTGAAGTTCTTGACATTCTGTAGAACCCATTCGATGCCTTCCTCATCATCATTGGCGTCATAAAGCCTCAACAGATTCACAAGTGGCCGAGCGTCGTGAGAATCCAGTAAGAATGCTTCTCTGTACTCTCTCTCGGCCTCGTCGAGTGTGCCCAGCCTTTCAAGGGATTCCCCCCTGAAATAGTAGGCTTGCGGTACATTAACACCCATCTTTCTGGCTCTCTTGAACATCTCTTGCGCCTGATGATGCTGCCCGTAGTTCAGGAAGAGCTTGCCCATCAGATACAGGTCCTTGCTGCGCTCCCAGGCAGGGACATCTTCCTTCTTCGAGAGCTCAAGCGATAGCGAAAGAATGCGGTCCCCAACGCCTCGGAAACCTGGGTCGAGCCTTCTGACCCTCTCAAAACACTTCCTGGCCAGGAACAGGTCCCCCTGGCTCTCGTAGTATTCCCCGAGCCTGAACACCGCCTCAATCTCGAACTCATCCATCTCGATGATCTCGGTCAACGTCCGGGCCGCGTCGTGCTTCGTACCTCGCTGCCCCTGAACCTCTGCAATCAGCTTTAAAACGCGCACCGAAGGGGCAAGCTCTCGCGCCTCATTCAGGCAGCCGAGCGCCAGGTCAAACCGTCCGCTCTCCGCGAAGCTCTGACCGAGCCGGAGGTATATTTCACCGAGCCGTCGATTGTAACGGTTCATTTGGGTATATGCATACGCGCGGCTGAAGCCCCGTATGGCCTCGAATACATACCCCAGCCTCAGTGAGTTCTCTGAAGATGAGACAAGAAGGACGGGGACATTGTAAGTTAAGCGCGACGCCTTATATAGTGCCTGGGCGTCTTCAAGCTTTCCCGTGGTTGACAGGCAGAGCCCCATCTTGAAGAGAAGCCGGCCATCGTCCGGTTGCAGTGCAGCGGCGAACCCATATCTATGGAACGCCTGTTCAGTAGAGCCTGCTTTGCGCAGCCTGTCGCCAACGCAGCCGTGATAATCCGCGATGAGAGCCTTGATTGGACTCATCAGGGCCCAAATCGCTCCCGCAAAGACAGCAAGCGTCAGGAGCAATCTGGCAGGACGTCCGGGCGTCCTGACAATCCTCACCGGGCTACCACTGCCCTGCCGAGTCAGGGACGAATTCCGCAATCTCATCGAAGGCCCGATTACGAACGCAACTGCTGTCAGACCAAGTGTCGCTGTTGGAGCGATGTGAAACGGAAAGCTGGTAAGCCCATTTACGAGTATTATGGCGAGAGAAGTTAGAGCGGACACGACAATTATACACTCGTCGTTTGCCGAGGCGTCGTTCTTGTTCCTCAGCGCCCGCCTGAGGCTGGTGATCCCAAATCTGAATACCGACACCATGAGAAAAGCGAAGCAGAACAGGCCAATTGCGCCGGTTTCCGCAGCCATCTGCAAGTATTCGTTGTGAGCGTGTGCAAGCCCGCCCTTGGGTGAGATTCTGACTTGCTCGGGCGGCGAATGTTGCATCTTTTTGAGGTTCTGCTGCACCTGAAAGTCAAGATACCGATACTTGAAGGCGCCAAGACCATGACCCAGGACGGGCGATTCCTCAATCATGGCCTTTGTGTTCGACCACATAGACAGCCTCCTGTCGAAGCTGCCCCGTTCGGAGTATCGTTCAAGCACGCCGGCGTACTTGGCAAAAACGCCGACGTAAATCAGAACCACGGCAAGGAAGACCAACCCTACGGTCAGCTTCTCCTTGCGAAGATGAGGCGTCCTCCCGGCGGCGATCGTGAGCAGACCCAAGAACACGCCGAATCCCAGAATGGTTGAAATGGCGGGCGCCCTTGTCATCGTCACCAGTAGGGCCACAACGAGAAATGCGAGCACGACCCCCATCGCAACCTTCTTCACCCGCGATCTCCCAATAAGAAGCACGGCCAGCACAAATGGCACCGTGGCGGAGATGTATTCAGACACAAAAACCGGATTGCCGAGAAACCCCATCACTTTGCGGCGTCCAGCGACCAGGGATTCACCCACCTCCTCGATCGGGACCGCAAAAACAACGTCCCAGCCGAACGATTGTGCAATTGCCATCCCCGCATTCACAACGCCGGCAAAGATCAGCACGAACAAGACCGATAGCGGCTTCACCGTCCGCTTCCTGAAGGCCTCGGCAACAATCAGAGCGAACAAAAAGCCCAATGCGACGTCGAGAAACGTCGCTCTCGCCTCGAATAGGGCCCCTCCCCGGACCAGCGCCAGCGCAAGACTCAAGAGGACCAGCAGAAGAGGCAGCCTTAGGGGCTTGCCAAGCGAGGCTAACTCGAGACGCAAAGAACCTCTTGAGATGGACCCGGCAACAAAGAACGACGCCAGCATCACCGCAAGAAACCGAAACAACAGCTCCTTGCCGTAGTTAAGGGACCAGAAAGGCCAGAGACTGAAGAACACTGGCCCAAGCAGAAGAACTAACGTAACCGTAAGGCGCGTCGCAAGGTGGTATGTATCTCTCTGAAATAGCTGCATCGCGTGTCAAAACTCAATAAACCGAGATTGTCGCTCCAGATTCAACTACTCCAGACAAAAACAGCGAAGAATCACCAACCTCTTTATCGGCAACACAAGGTTGTCCATCTTCTCCATAGCATCCATGAGACGATCCATAGAAGGCGTCGGTCAGCCGTCCTTGGGACACAAAAACCCATCTCCAGAGAACTAATACAACAAATATCAGAACAAGCCAAAGCTATCTTGGCAAACGGCCCGGGTCTTCCGCCTAGCTTGCTCTGCAACGTGGGCTGAAGGTCTGTCTAATCGTCTTCTCTCGTGTCCTGGAGTTTGTGCGAGCAGAGCTCCTCCAATCCGGGCCGCTCGCGCAGGAGCGCAAGGAATTCCTCAACAACAGAGAGGTCGAACTGGAGTCCCGCGCATCTTACGAGCTCGTTCTGGGCCTGCTGAGGCTCCATCGCTGGCCTGAAAGGCCGGTCGGACCGCATCGCAATGTATGCCTCAACGACGCGATGAATCCGGACTGAAAGCGGCAGCTTAGCCCCAGGCAGCTTGTCAGGATAGCCCTGGCCGTTCAGGTCTTCGTGGTGGTGCCGGACGAGCTTCACGAAACCACTCGGCCCATGAACGGGCCGAAGCAGCTGCTCGCTGATCGCGGGGTGCTCCTTGATGTTGAGCATCTCCTCATTATCAAGTGTCGCGGGCTTCCTGAGAATCTTCTCATCAATCGCCTCGACGCCGATATCATGCCAGAGACAGAGCATCTTCAGGTCCTCAAGTTCCGCTTCAGAAAGGCCTATCTTGTTCCCAAGAATGCTGCCGATATGTGCGATGCTCTCCGTCCGAGCGGGCTCGTAGCCTGAACGTTTCTCCGCGTCATGCCTCATCTGCTCCAAGAGCGCCTTGTATTTCTTCAGGAACTCTCCCCTAGAAACAGAAGACGAAGTATCCGAGTCGGTCAGGCTTATCATCTTGGTTCCGTTTGCATACTCCTCAACAACGGGCGAAATGATTGAGGCGAGTGTCTGCGTCGCCTCCTGGACCTCAGATACAGCCTTCTCGATATCTTCGAGCCTCGGTTCGATCTCATTCAGATCATCCTTAACCATTTGGCGCCGGAGCACTCCAACGCTTGAAAGAACAACTGAGAGCGGGTTGTTGATCTGATGGTTGACGGCTACGGCGGTCTCGACAATGGTCTGAACCTTCTGCGCCAAGGCGAGTTTCGCATAAAGATGGCTGTGCACGAGCGCAGCAGCTATCTGGCTTGCAAGTATCCCGAGAATACGGCCCGCGTAAGGCCGAGGGCCGCTACCAGAACCAACGAGCGTAACCGCACCTATCGGCCTGCCTGACGCCAGAAGCGGCAAACACACCAGCTGCCCAAGCCCCGCCGATGCTCCAACGGGCTCATCCGCGCCGGAGGAGATAACTGGCTCACACGTATTCACGGCCCTAATCGCAAGCTCGAGTACCGAGGGTTCAGCACCCGGCGCATCCTTTGAGAAAAAGACCGCGGCTGTCTCGGCATTCGTCTTCAGGGCGCGAAGAACAGGGGCCTCCGTCTCTTCATCGACCAGGAATAGGTAGCACGAGTCCGCGCCCGCCTCCTCGGCCAGGACCTCAGACGCAAGCCGACAGGTCTCACCGAGGTCCAGGGTTGAGCTCAGCGCATCAGAGACCCTACGCATTGACGACAGCTCCTCGATCTTCTCTGAGTAAAGCCGGTTGGCGCCGGCAAGCGCCTCCACAAGTGCTATCATCTTGATGGAGTGGTCGCGCAGCAACTCCGACATCTTGGACAGCGCGGACCTAAATCGCGTGCCCAGCTCTGTGCGGCATTCCGGAAGCGGCTCGTCAAATGCCCTGCGCTTGAGGATGCGCTCAATCTCCTCAACGAGACTCAGAAGGTCGCGTTGCAGGTCTGTATCATCCCGACCGGCGCTGTTGCTGTCAGACATTCGGCCCTGCACTACCATATACTCCTGAAAAACTCGTTAATCTCAGGCTGCTTCTCCATAAGCCGCTTTTCAACTTCCTCTAATTGGTCTGAAGTTATGCGGAATTGGGTGAGCTCATCGTCGCTGATCTCAGGGACCCTTACCTCGCCGGTCCAACCCAGCCCTCGCAACTTGCAGATTTTCTCAGCCAGATACACAGCACCCACAAGATCGCCCTTGTCGAGTGCGGTTCTGTCGTGGTGAAAAGCTATTGTATCCTGTAGGTCATCCGGTAGGCTCCACATCCTCGCCAGAAATGAGCCGGCCGCCTGATGGTCAAGGCCAAATGCCCTCTCCTCTGCCTCAGGCAACGACAATCCGCCGTCCTTAATCATCTCAACAACCGCGACCGACTCCGACGGAAACAACCGAAGAAGGGCGAGCCTGCCAATGTCGTGAATCAGCCCTGACGTAAATGCAGCATCCGGCTCACTAACACGGGCTATTGAGGCAAGCTGCTTCGCACAGAACGCGACAGCCAAGAAATGCGTCCAGAGTCCGGCCTTGTTTATGCCTATTAGGTCGCTCGAGTCGTGAAAAGTGTTGAATATCGAGACTCCAAGAGCCAGGGCCTTGACGGTCTCGACGCCGAGGAGAACCATCGCGTGCTCAACGCTTCTGACCTCCTTCTGAAACCCATAATAGGGCGAATTGGCAAGCTTTAGCATCTTGGTGGCCAGAGCCGGGTCCTCCGAAACGGTCTGCGATATCTTGGCCATCGACAACCTCGGGTCCGAGAGGGCGTCCAGCATCCGATAAAGTGCAACCGGCAAAGTCGGTAGCTCTGACAGCCTCTTGAGTACGAACTTGACCTCGTCGGACCCAGCGCTCGAATGCACTATCACGCGCGCCTCCGCTCACCCTTTTGAGGCACAGCAACTGGCCCATCGCAGATCGGCAGCTTGACTAGCACCTCCGTTCCGGTCGTTTCTTTGCTGTTCAGGACTATGTCACCGTTGTGCTCTTTGACTATTCCATACGCGACGCTCAGGCCCAGGCCGGTGCCCTTACCAGACCTCTGAGTCGTAAAGAACGGATCAAATACCCTACTCAGGTTGAACTCAGGAATGCCTACACCATTGTCACACACAGAGAACACCATCGAGTCCTCCTCCCTTGCCGTCTTGATCTCGATTCTCTTGTCGTCAAGCCCCTGAACCGCCTGGTATGCATTCTTCAATAGATTGACGAAAATCTGCTGAACTTGAACGCTATCTGCAAACAGGTCCGGCAAGTCATCCGCCAGGTGTAGGTTCACCTGGACCTTGTTTTTCTTCAGCTGGAACTCCATCAAAGAGAGCGCATCCTGGAGAACTTTGTTGAGGTTGAAGTAGCTCCGTAGAGGCTTTCTATGCCTCGAAAACCCCAGCAGGGCCTCAATAATACTCTTTGCCTTCAGGGCCGAATCCTCGATCACACGGAGCCGCTGTCTGGTCTTGTCATCCTTCGCCGAACGCTGCATCAGCTCCGCATAGCCCAAAATCGGGCCCAGCTTGTTGTTGAGCTCGTGCGCGACACTGCCCACCAGCTCGCCGATCGCCGCAAGCTTCTCTCTCTCAATGAGCTTACGCTGCATGTCGAGCATCTCAGTCATATCTCGCATGATGACGACGGCTCGCGTTTGGGAATTAACCTCGATCAAGGAGATGCAGATCGAAACCTCCAACGTTCTGTCGGCCGCACCAATCATCTTAACACTGATTCTCCTCGTTTCCCCGACCGCTGCATCCAGCGCCCGTTTGAGCTTCTCCCGGTCCTCTCTACTCTTGGCCAAACTATAGACCGTGCTCGACCGCAGCTGCTCACCGCTCTTCTCAAACATCTCCTGCCCGGCGCGATTGATCGAGAGAATCCTTCCGGTCAAATCAAGAACTAAGACCGCCTCACCGGCGTTTTCTATTACCTTTTCCAGGTAGTCCTTTGTCTGACGAACTTGTTCTTCAAGCCGCTTTTTCTCTGCCTTTAACCGGTGCTGCTTCAACGCCCTCTGAACCACGATCGGAAGCGCCTCGAGAAACCGCATATCTGGCGTCTTGGCCAAGTAGTCGCAGGCGCCGTGCTTCATCGCATCAACCGCGACACTTTCGTCGCCATGTCCGGTTACCATCAGTATCGGGACGTCCAGGTTCATCTCCTTGATGCGCTCCATGACCGTCAGACCGTCCATGCCTGGAAGTGTGTAGTCCAAAATGATCAGGTCAAACCGGGATTTGACAACGATTGCCAGGCACTCGTCCGGTCCATAGACTTGAGCAACCGAGTAGCTGCCGGGGGACTTCAGGATCGCGTCCTTTTGAAGATCGTTGTGGTCAGAATCGTCGTCAACTATGAGAATCCTTCTACTTGGCTCTTCACTCATTGCCCAATTCCTTTCTGCATTGGCAACGCACTGATCGTTGACCAGTATCTTCCCAGGCCTGATATCCTAGCCAAGAACTCGCCAAAGCTGGCCGGCTTCATGACATAATCATTGGCGCCCAGTTCAGCGGTCTGTTTGACCGTATCAGCGCTCTGTGAAGTTGTAAGAATGATGATCGGAATTGTGGAAAATCGTTTCTCGCTTCGTATGGTTTTGAGGACTTCTAGTCCGTTCTGACCCGGCAGATTGAGGTCCAGAAGTATCAGTCCGGGCCTCGGGGAAAGCGCCCTGTCTTCGTACTTCCCTTTCCTGAACACATAGTCCAGGGCCGTCTGGCCGTTCTCAATCAACACAACCTTCTTGACACTGCCAACCTCGCGCAGAGCGTCGATGACAAGTTCTGCGTGATCCCGCTCGTCCTCAACCATCAAAATGAGGTCGATCAGCCCAGCCTCCTCGTTCCCGCAAGGATTCAGATCAATTACTCTCTCAGTCATTCCTCCGTCGCCCGTTTCTCCTTGGGAAGATTGAAGCGAAACTTGCTTCCAACATCCAGATTCGGCTCAACCCATATTCTTCCGCCATGCCGCTCGACAATACTCCGCGCGATGGAAAGCCCTATTCCTATCCCGTTCGAGGCCTTATGTCTAAGCCGCTTGAACGGAAGAAACACCGCCTCAACCTCAGGCTCCGTAATGCCTATCCCATTGTCCTTGACGTATATACTATAGGATGAATCGCTCTCTTCGCTACCTATCTCTATTACCGGGGACCTATCCTCTGACCTATACCTCAGCGCGTTGCCGATTAGGTTCGAAAGCACCTGAGCGACCTGTATTCCGTCGCATAAAACAACCGGCAGTGAGTTGGGCCTCCTAATCTCTGCATTCATCGTCTCAATCTGCTCGGAGTAATCCTCGAGGACGTCATCTAGAATGCTAGAGAGATCGCAAGGGTCCTTTTGAAGAGCCTTTGTGCTAGCCCTCGAAAGCTCAAGTAGGCTTTTCAGCAACACGGACATACGAGAGACGTTAGCGTTGAGCCGGGACAGACAATGCAGCCCGTCATTGCCAAGCAGATGTTCATAGTCCCTGACTAGCTTCGTCCCAAACCCCTGAATCGAAACCAAAGGCGCCTGAAGATCGTGTGAGGCGACGTAAACGAACTCTTCCAGTTCGGCGTTCTTCGCCTCAAGCGTTCGGTTCTTCTCCATTATCTGCTGACGGAGCTTTATGTCCTCGCTTATGTCTCTTGCGGCGCCGATCGTGCCAACTACCTCATTCGTTTCATTCCGGAGCAGGCCAGCAGAGATCATGATTGGCACCCGGCCGCCGCTCTTTCTAGGAAACTCAAGAATCCTGCCGGTAATACTCTCAGTAGGACTATTCAAAAGATCATCCATGATCTTCCGGGCTCTCGCCCAGCCGGTCTCGGGGTCCTCAGAATAGAACTGCGCCAGGCGCTTGCCGACTATCTCTTCAGGCAGATAGCCGAACATACGTTCCGCCCCGTCGCTGTAAAAGGTAACAACACCGTGAGCGTCGGTAGCGACAATCGCGTCGGGCGTGCTGTCTATCAGGCGCCTGAGGTTGTCTTTGGCCTCCATCAGCTCGCGCTTGAGCGTGGCCTCCTCGATGGCCCTTGCCGCTTGCGAGGCAAACAGCTCCAGTGGCCTGAGAGCGTCGGCAGTGGGAGCTCTCCCATCCCTGGGATCATCGACAGAGATAAGGCCAATCAGTTTTCGTCCCCTACCATGAAGCAGGATTAGCAGGCAATCGTTGGGATGCCAATCCTTCATCTCATGCGCAGGAATCTTGCTCCCAACACCATAGATCGGGATTGTGTCAGTCAGCCCATGAGGAACGTAATACGATGAATGCCCCATCCTGAACTGCTCGCGGAACAGCTCCTTGTTGATCCTCTCTGACCACCTCTTTGACCTAAGGGACTTCTCCTCTTCTTCTGATACTCCGGCGCATCCAATCTCCCTCTGTCCTTTCTCACCAGCGAATCTTGAGACAACGACTCGCTGGAAATTCGAGTGCTCCCGAATGGCCTCGGCAACCTTCTTCAACACCTGCCCAAGGTCGGTTTCGCCTACTATCTCATCGCCAATCGCCGTGAAGTCCTCCAACTGCCGAAGCTGCTTTTCCATAGTCTCCTTAGCCGTCTCGACCTCCATTGCCAACTTCTCTGCGGGAGAAGCGAAATGCAGCAGACAGACCGCGCCCTGGAACTCGCCATCAATGCCTATTCGAGGAAGCAGCATGGCGTCAAAAAAGAACATCTCCTTGCGCTCGAGCGATTCGAGCGCAAGGAAATCGAGCTCGACCCTCTCCTTTCGCGTGCAGAGGCGATGCCATGCCTCATCCCAACACATCTCCGCCGGCGCTGGCAGCAACTCCGATATCCTCCGCTCCGTGGCGCCAACCGAACTGCTCCACAGCTTTTTCTCGGCGAAGGAGTTTGCATAAACCACGCATCCCGACTCGTCGAGGACGAGTATCCCGTCAAGAACATCGTCCAGCAGTTCTCTGGATAAGTTGAAGGCTACCTTGGGCTCAACCAATTCTCTCGCGCCGCCTTTAGCTACTCAGGGGATTCCCGCACGACAGGCACTCCTCAAGATACAACCTTGTCAGTAGGCTCCCATACACAGAGAGCACTAACTTCTTATCCTGCTCCATCATCGCCAGGTGGGAACCTGTATTCAAAACACCAAACCGCAGCAAAGCCAGAAACTACGTCAGACACTTCAGTGCCCCGCTGTCTCTCTCGAATGAAACTACCGCGATCTTTAGCAGCTTGTCAATCTTCCGACTGCCTGCCCCGTGTCTGGACTGGCCTATAGCCTCATTGGAGCCCGACCCAACTCCTGCGTGATTCCCGAATCGGCATGAACCGTTCCTCTCGGTCGGGCGCAAAACGCCTTTGCCCTTTGAGCTTCAAGACCGTTTCCTCATCGGCCAGTTGACCCCTCGATCAAGACGTCTCCCCTTTTTCCTTTTCTCCCGTTTCCCAATGGGGAAACTCCTCCCTCCCGCATTGACACTTCACCCGCCTCGGACGATCATGTGCGTTGAGTGATCTGCACGTACATTTAGATGCAAGGACGGATGCACCGTATATTTCTTCCGAAAAGAGCGATAGCCGATGATCGGGCTGCCCTCGTCGGGGCCGAGGCGCACAAGCTCAGGAATGTCCTTCGGCTGGCGACTGGCGACGAACTGCTGGCGACCGACGGGCTTGGGTGCGACTATCTTCTGAGGATAGAACGAATGGCCAAAGACGCGGTCTGCTGCCAAGTGCTGGCCACAAGAAAGCCGCAGAGCCCAGAAACGCGCAACCAGATCGTGCTGATGCAGTGCTGCCTGTCCAGCAGCAAGATGGACCAAGTGATAGACAAGGCGACCCAGCTGGGCGCCTCGAAGTTCATCCCAGTCGCCTCGGAGAAGTCGAAGTTCCGGGGAGACGACAGCCACTTCAAAAAGAAGGTCGAGAGGTGGACCAGGATAGCCCAGGCCGCGGCGCTTCAGAGTGGGCGTGCGCTCTTCCCTCCCGTGCAACCGATTATGCCTCTCACAGAAGCCATTCAGATGCCTTCCGACTGCGATAAGAAGCTGCTTTTCTCACCAGGCGGCGAGGCAAGAGCGGCGTGTGATATTCTGCCAGAACTGCTGTCCGAGTTGGGGCAGAATGAGAGCGTCTATCTGCTCGTCGGCCCCGAATCAGGCTTCTCCGACGTGGAGAGAATAACCGCGATAAAGCATGACTTCATCCCCGTCAGAATGGGACGTCACACCCTCCGCGCCGAGACCGCCCCCGTCGTCGCGCTTACCCTGGTCCTGCATCACCTCGACGAACTGTGACCTATAGTTCCAAGTTCCAAGTTCAACGTTCAAAGTCAATATGTAGTTCCGAGGAGTTTCCCCATTTTATCTTGGAGTGCTTCAGGGCGCCGCCTTCGTTTCAGGGGGCTTGACACCGCGTGCCAATCCCCAAAGGGGATTAACGTGAATAGCCGTAGGTTTCAACCTACGGATCAGGGATAGCCAGGAAAAGAAAAACAGCCCTGAAAGGGCTGCACAGAGTCTTCACAATCACATCAGTTCGACCCCTTCAGGGTCGCGGGGCGTGGAAACGAACCGATTCCATAGGCTCGAAGCCTATGGCTATTCACATTCCGCCCGTTCAGGGCGCCCGCCCGCCTACATCAATCCCCTCGGATACGGGGCATCTTATGCGACCATCAAT
>CAYZPW010000007.1:0-16292 GCA_964480475.1 uncultured bacterium
GGGGACAGCGGACAGCACGACGGTTTATGACAGCACAAAGCCAACATCATCCTGCGACTCGCCTCAGTATCACAAGGATACACCTATCGCAGTTGACTATCAGGCCGATGGCGGCGGGGGCGCAGGTATCCAGAAAGTTGAGCTTCACTACCGGTTCGAGAACGGCGGCTATAACCTATTCGGAGACCTGCCTGACGAGACAGGCTGCTTTGATTTCGACGCGATAGCTACGCTCGGCACGTATGGCTTCTATACGCTCGCTTACGACGATGCCGGGAATGTGGAGGACCCGCCCGGCGAACCCGACTCGGAGACATTGTTCGACAACGTGGCCCCCACGTCGGCCTGCACTTCGCCTGAGTTCGTAACAGAGGGGACGATTGCGGTTACGTTCGCTGCGACGGATGCCCATTCAGGCATCGCTCAGCTCGATCTTCTGTGGAAGACACAGGGCACGGCGTGGGCTGTGTTTGACAGCGTGAGCGATCAGGAAAGCGGAACCGTCGGGTTCAACCCACCCGGGGACGAGGAGTACTTCTTCGCGTCCAGGGCGAGGGACCGCGCGGATAACACCGAGGACTTCGACGGCGCGGCCGACAGTCAGACGGTCTATGACACACAGCGCCCGGCGTCCGACTGCGACGCTCCCCAGTACGTCTCCGGCGCTACGATAACGGTCTCATATTCCGCAGAGGACACAGAAAGCGGCGTGAAGAACGTCGAGCTGTGGTATCGCCTCAATGACGGCGCGTGGACCCACAGCGGGCACGTCTCGACCGAATGCACCGTCGGCACATTCGACTTCATCCCTGACAATCATAGACCATCCGTATTCTGGGACGCGGACACCGACGGCCGATATGACTTCTACACGCTCGCGTTCGACCGGGCGGGTTGGGCGGAGGAGCCACCCGCGAGCCCCGACGCTAGCACTACATTCGACACCATAGGGCCAGAATCGAGGTGTTCGTCACCGGGCTTCTCGACGTCCGCCTCGATCATCGTGAGGTTCATCGCTACCGACACAACGGCCGACATCGCGTCGGTTGACCTGTATTACACCTTGACGGGCTCAGGCTCAGAACCCGCTCTATGGGAGACAAGTACGGCCGGGACCGTGGGGGTATTCGACTTCGTTGCTACCGATGCAGGGAACTACGAGTTCTTCACGATCGCCCATGACCATGCGGGAAACCTTGAGGAGGCGCCGGGCGCTCCCGATTCCCGGACTCTTTACGATGATTGCGATCCGACCTCGGAGGCGAGCTGCGATGCCTTCGCATCCACCTCGCCGATATCCGTTTCGTTCGAAGCGCAAGACGATTCGTCTGGCGTCGGTCGAGTTGAGCTCTACCTCAGGGATGGTGCCGGGTGGGTGCTCCTGGACGAGGCGCCGGGCGCTGCCTCGGGCACGTTTGATGTCTCGGTTGCCACCGAGGGGGTGTATGAGTTCGCGACGATGGCCTATGACGTTGCGGGGAACGACGAGAACTTCCCCGGTCAGCCTGATTGCTCCTGTCTTCTCGACGCTACTGAGCCGGCATCCGTCTGCTACGCCCCGCAGTACTCCAAGGCCGCCACATTCCACGTTGACTACGAGGCGCAAGATGTGTTGTCTGGTATCGACGAAGTCGAGCTTTACCTGAAGGATGGCGGCGGGTGGGTGTTCTTGGACTCGAAACCCGATGTGTCAGTCGGGACCTTTCAGGTGACCTTTGCCACCGAGGGGGTGTATGGCTTCGCGACGATAGCCCGCGATTTCGCGGGCAATATCGAGGGTTTCCCCGCGGACGCGGATTGCTCGTGTCTTCTGGACATGAGCAGCCCCTCATCAATCTGCTTTTCGCCGCAATACTCTACTGCTGGGACGTTTGGCGTCGATTTCGAGGCGCAAGATGCGTTATCAGGTATCGAGGATGTTGAGCTCTATTTGAAGGATGCTGCCGGGTGGGTGCTCCTAGATGCGAGACCCGATGCGACGGTGGGGACGTTTGAGGCGACGTTTGCCACTGAGGGGGTTTATGAGTTCGCCACGGTTGCGTTCGATGTCGCGGGCAACGTGGAGGACTTCCCGCCTCAGCCGGATTCCTCCTGCACGTTCGATGAGAGCAGCCCCTCCTCAATTTGCTACGCCCCGGAGTTCGCCAGCACGGCCACGTTTGAAATCAGTTTCGAGGCCAGCGACGGTGGATCAGGCATAGCAATAGTAGGGCTGTTTCACAGTTCCGACCTCGACGGGACCTGGCATCTCTACGGCGAGAGCACAGCGGGAACAGTCGGGTCATTCGCGTACAATGTGCCATTCCCGAGCGAGAGGCACGTCCGATACTTCTTTTTTGCGCGTGCGGCCGACAACGCAGGCAACAACGAGCTGCCGCCAGCGACCCCGGACGCGGAGACCATCTACGATGCGGCCGCGCCAACGACCTCCTGCACGGCCCCTGCCTATGCGAGTTTAAGCACGATTGAGGTTGATTTCGCAGTTGACGAGCGCCTGGCCGGGCTAGATTGGGCGAAGCTCTATTACCAATTCGGCTCTGACGGATGGATGGATGGCTCACAGGTAACAACCGCAACGATCGGCGTATTCGCTTTCGCGCCGCCGGAAGGGGATGGCAGGTATGACTTCTGCGTAGGGGCAGCGGACAGATGCGGCAACGTGACCCACCCTCCCGACCCCTGCTGTTGGGCAACGTATGATACGGTTAGGCCGGTCTCGAGCTGCTCGTCTCGTAGTTTTGTTACCGGGTCATCGATTGGTCTGAGTTTCACGGCATCCGATGAGCTATCGGGGCTCCATTCGGTTAGATTCTGGTGTAAGTATGCCGATGGCTCGTGGCGTGATACGGGCCTCGTATCTGGCGCAGCGTCCGGAGTAGTCTCCTTCATCCCGCCGGACGGTGACGGCATCTATAGTTTCTACTCAAGGGCTATAGATAACGCGGGCAACGAAGAGGATGCGCCGGGGGATGCGGACTGCGTTGTGGCAGTTGATAGGAGCCAGCCGGTGCTTCTGATTGGGCGAGTGAACCCTCAGACCGGAACCCCTGATTTGGACTACACGTTTTCAGTTGTCTATCGGGATGCTGACGGTGCGCCGCCTTCCGAGAGCACAGTGGTCTTGGATGGGGTCGCCTGGCCGATGACGCTAGCGAGTGGGGACCCTGCCGATGGAACATACAGCTATACGACCCGCCTCGCGGGGGGAATCCATACGTTCTTCTTCTACTTCGTTGACGCCTACGGGCTTGACGTCAGGCTGCCGACGGATGGCGCGTTTTCGGGGCCGGCAGTCAACTCTGTCCCGGCGCTCGATGACGGCAAAGTGGTGCCGAGCGTTGGCGATACTGAGACGGTGTTCGAGTTCTCGGTCGAGTATCACGATGACGACGGCGACGAGCCGCTCGGTGTTCAGGTGGTCATCGACGGCGCGGCGCTCGACATGGCCCCCGCAACCCCGGCGACGCGCGACCCCTATGATATGCGATATCTCTATACCAGGAAACTCGCTGAAGGCTCCCACGATTTCTTCTTCAGGTGTCAAGACTTGAATGGCGCCTCCGATAGGCTGCCAGATGCAGGTCAGTATGCCGGGCCAGATGTTAGCGCGTTCGATGGCGCCCCGCCATATTGTAGGGATATGGCGCCGGCGGCAGGCGAGACGGACGTGCCGTCTGATACGACGATCTCACTGAAGATCGTTGACGACATGTCTGGCGTTGACCCATCGTCAATTGAGATGACGGTTGGCGGCGTTGTGGCAACTCCGTCGGTGATGGCGACCCCGGGTGGGTATCACGTAAGCGTCACTCCGATGCGGCCATTTCCCGAGAGAATGGTCGTGCAGGTCAGGGTCTCAGCGTGCGACGCCTCCTTCAGGCGCAACTGCCTGGACCGATTTGAATACAGTTTCACGGTTGCAGATACGACTCCCCCTATGATAATCCCTGGCTCGATTTCATGTGCCGCTGGCGACAACGTGGCTGTCGTCGAGTGGTTGACGAACGAGCCCTCAGATAGCTTGCTCGAGTATTCCCCTGAGGGCGGCCTTCCGTCGGAGACGGAGTCCACTGTCATGCGGTGCTTCCACACGGTCTGCGTGCGGGGTCTTGCCCCGGCCACCACTTATCACTACCGCGTCGGGTCAAAGGACGAGGCCGGCAACGGTCCAACATATAGCAACTGGCGGGTCTTTGTTACGTTGCTAGAGCCTGACAGCTCGCCGCCGATAATTGTCGCGGGGCCGGCGGCTACGGTGTTTGAGACAAGCATAACGATCGTATGGGCCACGGATGAACCCGCGACGAGTTCGGCAGATCTCTCGGCTTCTCCAGGAGGTGGCGCCCGGGGTCGAACGACGAGGGTCGTCCAGACCGACGATGAGTATCGTCGCAGACACGCGATGTTCGTATGCGGCCTGGCGCCGAACACGACGTATTACGCGCGGGTCATCAGCTCCGATATGTCCGGCAATACTGTCCGATCGAGCACCTTTGAAGTCGCCACGCTGGAGATGCCCGACACGCTACCTCCGGAAATCCTCGAGGGACCACGCGCCATCTATGTCAGCGATTCGATAGCTGTAATCGGCTGGACTGTCGATGAACTTGCCCTGTCTTGGGTACAGTTCGGGACGAGTGACAGTTACGGGCAAACAGCGAGCGACCGCCGCACCTCGCTGGTTCACGGCGTCTTCTTGGCGGGGCTCCTACCCGCCACGGAGTATCACTACAAGGTGTTCTGCACGGACCTGATGGATAACGGCCCGAGCTCATCGGCTGACCTGACGTTCACGACGTTGGCGACGCCTGACAGGGCCGGCTTGTTCTGCGTTTCGGGTCCGGAAGTGGCCTACTTGACAGACCGGCTCGCGAAGATCGAGTGGGTAACCAACCGAGTGAGCGACACGAGAGTTGTGTTTTGGGAGGCTATCTCGGGACCCGAGGAGGGACAGGCGTGGCGGGACGGTCGATTTGGGCGCCTGCACGAGGCGTTCTTAGGCAATCTCAGGCCGAACACAACTTATAGATACATCATCTCGTCAACGGACCCATCGGGCAACTCGTTGGCCTCGCCCAGGGTTGGCGCATTCACGACGCTTGCGGACCCGGACACCCAGCCGCCTGCGATATCCGGCGTAGGACTTTCGTATAATGCGGAGGGTAAGGTACGCATCGACTGGCGGACGTCGGAGCCAGGCGACAGCAGGATCGAGTTCTGGAAGAAGGGCTCTCGGCAAAGGAGCAAGGGCAGCTGGGCCGGGTCTGAGAACAAGCAGGAGCACTCGGGTTGGCTGGGCGACCTCGAGGCGGGTCTTGAATACGAATGCAGGGTTGGCTCCGCTGACTCGAGCGGGAATACCTCTTGGTCCGCGTCAACTACGTTCAGTTCTAGTTGGGAAGACGACGTGCTTTCACCGTCGTTCACGTCCGGGCCTGACGTGGAGACGCGGCGGGGGCCCGCGCTGCTCGCAATCGTCTGGACAACCAGCGAGATTGCTGATACCCAGCTGGTCTATTGGAGGCGGGCCCCGGAGGACACCGAGAAGTTCACATGGGCGAGCTATGAGCACTCGACCGGTCACAGGGTCGAGCTCTGCGGCCTCGAGCCGGGCGCTTATGAGTTCGAGGCGTCCTCGAGGGACCCGGCCGGCAATTCGACCGAGCCGCACGACGGCGCTTTTACGATTTCCGGTTCGGCGGGCGCCCCGCGGCTTTCCAATCCGTATGTCGAGCCCGCGTTTGGCTCGCCTGCGACCGACTTCACCTATTGTGTCAACTATATCCACTCAGGGGGCGCTGCGCCTCTGCAAGCGAACGTCGTGATCGACGGAGATCAGTCGCGCGTTATGTCGCTTATTCAGGGCGCTCCGAACGACGGCGTGTACGAGTTTTCTACGAGGCTTTCAGCCGGATATCACACCTTCACTTTCAAGTTCCAGAGCTCGTCGGCCGAGTGGGTTATGAGTCCTGAAAGCGGCGCCTACGAAGGGCCTGTGGTAACGACGATTCCAGATTTCTCGATCAAGGTGAGAACCGACAGAGACAGTTACCAGGTGGGGGATGTGCAGACCGTAGTGGTCGATGCGACGAACAGAGGAGAGTCCGTTGACGTCGACTTCTATGCCTGCGTCCTGACCTCCGGAGGCAATCTACTCTTTTGGCCGGACATGAGCACGGATGCGGTGCCGTTCTCACTGACGCCGTTTCCGGGCCACAGCTCGTTCTTGGACTTCGAGCTTCACTCCTTCACGATACCAGCCGGCTGGGCGCACGGGGACTACGTATGGTTCGCGGGTTTGACCGAGCCCGGCACGTGGGACACGGTCTGCAGAATAGCGACCAGCAGTTTCACGATAAGACGTCCCGATCTCGTCCTGGACCTGGCCCTCAACGACACCGTGTTTATTCCGGGAGACGAGATGATCGTCAACCTTTCTCTATCGAATCCGGGAGATGATATTGACGCGGACCTTTACGTGTATGTGACTCTGCCGGATGCGGCGTCGCTCTACCTCCCGGGCCTCACGACGGAGCCGACTCCTTATGCCCTGAGCATCCCAGCAGGCTTCTCATATACCGGCTACGAGATGTTCAGGATCACGATGATAGAGGGGCTCCCTGATGGGCGCTATACGTGGTCGGCGTTCCTCAACGAGCATGGTCTGTCGGAGAGAATTAGCAACACAGCATCCGCCGATTTCGAGATATTCAACGTCAAGTTGACGATGTCGGTGAACAAGACCGATTTCAGGCCGGGCGACGAATTCATCGCCACGGTGGGCGTAGAGAATTTCGGCGCCGACATCTACCTGGAGCTTTACAGCTGGGTTGTGACGCCCGACGGGACGTTCTTTTACCTTCCGGGCCTCGATACGATCGCCAATCCCGCGTACAGCTTCAGCCCGTTGCCTGAGGGAGCCAAGTATGACGCGATACCCATTCTTGAGACTACGCTTCCCGCCGGGCTTGCGAGCGGCGTCTATTGCATTCAGGCGGCGCTTGTTGTGCCGGGCAACGAATCACCTTCGGGCAAAATCGCCGAGGCGTGGTTCACGCTTTCGGATGAGTAGTCTCATTCGAGGTGGCGTTTAGGTGCACTGCAACCAATGCGGCGCGGCCGTCGAGGAGGGTGGCAAGTTCTGCGCCAACTGCGGGGCGAAGCTCATCGCGGTCTGTCCGTCCTGTCAAGGGCAGAACCCTCCCGACAGCCGCTTTTGTCGCCACTGTGGGGCATCTCTGACGGGAGCGGTCGCGCCGCCGAAGCCTTCGCCCAAACCCGCGCCAGCCCCACCGTCAGCCACTGAACTCGCGGGCGAGCGGAGAATAACCGCGGTCATATTTGCCGACATCGTGGGTTCGACACCAATGTCGGAGGCGCTGGACCCGGAGGAGTTCAGAGAGGTTATGAATCAGTGCTTCCACGTCCTGACAGAGCCAATCGTTAGGTATGATGGCACGGTGGATAAGTTCATTGGCGACTGCATAATGGCGCTTTTCGGCGCGCCTCATGCACACGAAAACGACGCTGAGCGAGCGGTTCGAGCCGCCCTCGAGATGCAGCAGGCAGCACATCGCCTTGCTGAGACGATGGAGCTCCCCATCTCGGAGCCCGTCCGCCTGAGGGTAGGAATAAACTGCGGTCTAGTCATCACTGGTGAGGTGGGTTCCCAAGCGAAACGTGATTACACGGCGATGGGGAGGGTCGTGAACGTTGCTGAGCGAATGCAGAAGCTCTGCGAGCCCGGGTCGGTGATGGTTTCCGAGTCAGTTTACAGCGCCACACGGCAGCTATTCGAGTTTGAGGACGCGGGGAAACACTCGGTAAAGGGCGTGGCGCGTGAGATCGGCGTATATCGGGTTCTTTCAGCGAGGCCGAGGGCTGCCACGACGAGGGGTCTTCAGGAAATCGGTTTTACGACTTACGTCAACAGGCGGGAGGAGCTTGACAGCCTTAAGCGCACGGTCGAGCAGGCGCTTAAGGGAAGGGCGACGATGGTTGCCATCGAGGGGCCAGCTGGCATTGGCAAGACGCGCCTCCTATCGGAGTGCCAGCGTGAGATGGAGCCTGCCGGCACAAGGTGGTTCTGGGCAAGATCGCTTGAGTATCAACGCAATGTGCCATACGCGCCGGTCGCGGAATTGTTCGGGCAGATACTAGGTCTTGAGCTGGAGGCCAAGACGGTCACTGCGGCGCACATTAAGGGCGCTTTGGGAGCTGTTCCCCCATCGCACCGGGAGTGCCCAATCGCGACGGGGCTCTCTTTTATCGTCAGAGGCGGCACCCAGGAGGCGGAGTTTCAAGGTCTGCAAGGCGAGGAAATCCAGAAGTGCATCTACCATGCAGCGGAAAGCCTGGTAGGGGGATTACTTTCGCAGGCCGCGGTTGCGATCGTAGTAGATGACCTTCAGTGGTGCGACCGGGCGTCGCTGGACCTGTTCTCTCATATCCTAAAGCGCTTCTCCTCGTCCAGACTTATTCTCTGCACGTCGTATCGCCCATATTCCCCGCCGGTATGGGACGACCTGGACAATGCACACAAGATCAAACTGGGCAGACTCTCAGAAAGGGATACGCAGAGATTGGTTTATTCAATCCTCGACAGGACAGATGACTATGAGGCGCTCACCAAGGTCAGGCAACTAATCCTCGGCAAGTGTGAAGGCAACGCGCTGTTCGTCGAGGAGATGGTCAAGCTCTTGATGGATAAAGGAATCCTCGCACAGGAGGAGTCGCAGTGGAAGATAACCGACCAACCCGACGAGGCGCAGCTTCCCGATAGCCTTCGGGGGATGGTCATGGCGAGGATCGACCGGCTTCAGAGTGCCCAAAAAAAGCTCCTACAGACGCTCTCCGTTCTTGGGTCCGACACGCCGTTCGAGGTCTTGTCGGAGCTTACCTCTGGCCTCGACCGCGATACCGCCCATAAGTGTGCTTCGCAGTTGGTTGATCTTCAGATCCTGGCGGAGGAATCCTCGAACGGGCGAGCATCGTATTCGTTCAGTCGGGCGTTCTTTAGGGACGCCATCTACGACAGTCTCCTGAAGAGCAGGCGCCGGGCGCTGCACTCTAGAGCGGCGGCGTTTCTTGAGAGCTTTCTGGACGAGACGGACAGGAGTCGCTCGGCACTCCTTGCGTACCACCATGAACGAGCGGGCCATTTCGAGAAGGCATATCATCACACGAGGGAGGCGGCTCGCCAGGTAGCTCTGATCTACGCCAATAGCGACGCGATCGACCTCTTCGAGCGCTGCATTGAGCTGTTGAAGAAATGGCAGGACGAACCTGACGCTCAGGAGCTCCTGGGCCTGATGAACAACCTGGCCCAGGTCCATTACCTGACAGGCAATCTCAAGCGCTCGATCGATGTGCTCGAGGAGCAGATGGAGCTGGCGCGCCGCGCCTCGGATGATCTCTTCGTCGCAAGGACGCACAACAACATTGGACTGCTTCGTGAACACGAAGGCGCCTGGGACACAGCCAGGGGCCATTTCAGGCGCGCTGCGGACATCGCCTGGAGAATCGGTGATAAGCGCTTAACCGGCCAGTGCCTGATAAACCTGGGCACCTTGGACGTACTAGTAGGCTCGTTGAAGGCCGCTCGGAAGTCGTTCGATGATGCCCTTCGGATAGCCGAATCGGCCCAGTCGAAACGCCTCGAGTTCGATTCACTTGTCAACCTCGCGCTTGTGAGTCTATACCGATGCGAACTCGCCAAGGCGGACGAGCTAGGAAACAAAGCAAGACAGCTAGCGGTCTCGGAGCAGGATGACTACAACCTGGCTTGGGCGCTCCGAGTTCTCGGTGAGACGAGCCTCTATCGGGGCAGGCTGGGCGAGGCACACAAAATGTTCGAGCGGTATCTGGAGTTGGCCACGAAGATGGAGGCATCTGAGCTTCAGAGCGCGGCGCATAGGTTCCTCGCCGACACAAAGACCCTCTTTGCGCCGTCCGAGGACGCCCTGGAAATGCTCAGACCGGCGCTCAGCGGCGCGACGAGCTCATCACACAAGGAGCAAAGACTGGAAGCGCTCGGTAGCTTGCTGAAGGTCTTCCTCTACTGCGGAAGGTTCGAGCTGGCGGGCAAGATAGCCAACCAACTGGCCCAGCAGGCCGAGCAGTTCGGGCACAATGATCTCAGGATAAGCGCCCTTCTGGGTCGCTGTGAGTGGGCGCTCGTGGTCGGCAGGACCTTCGACGCGGACGAGCAGCTATCCAAAGTTCAGCCGTTAATTGAGATGTCCGGCTGGCTCCTCCACAGGCCTCGGTATCTCATGTTCTTGGCCCGCTCCGCTCGCCTGTCGGGTAGGGGTGAGGAGGACCTCTCTCCCGCCGATGAATCAGTCCGATTCTGTAGGCAGAGAGGCCTGCAAGTCCCCCTTGCACGATCGCTGCTGGAGAAGGCGCTAGTCCATTTTGACAGGGCCGAATACGAACTGTGTGAGGCTGCCTGCAACGACGGCCTCGACGTCTGCCGAGCCTTTGAGATGCCGGACGACGAGTCGCTGAAGTCGCGGAGAACGTGGCCCGAGGAAGACCTGCTGATCGTCCTAGGACAGTGCATCCATGAGGCCCATAAGAAAGCCCTGCCACCTCACGTCGCGGAGGGGCTGAGCTACATCGCGCAGCGGCCAACCTCGCTTGTGCGATTGGTCAAGGCGCTGTGCCTCCTGGGCATGTTCAAGGGCACTGACGAACATCTCGACCGCGTGCTAGAAGGCCTTGAAAGCATCTTCGGGCGGATCAAATCGGACGAAATCAGACGCGGCGTCCAGCTCGGCCTCGACATCTCCTGGTTTGTGCGACACACCGTGGACGTTCTCGAGAAGCATGGGGCCAAAAGCAAGATCAAAGCCCTCTCGAGGTTCTTTGACCACCTCCAGACTCGAAAGGATGAATTATGAAGGCTGAATCATCAATTGTAGCGCTCCCGTTTCATCCTTCATCCTTCATCCTTCATCCTTCATCCTTTCAGAAGCGCGGTGTATAGCTTGTCTGTCTTCTCGCACATTCGCTCGACGCTGAAGTGCGAGGCGCGGTCTTTGGCCTTGCGTGCGATGCTCTTGTATAGCACTTGATCGGTCAGAAGGGCGAGGACTCGCTTCGCGAGAGCGTCGGGCCGGCGAGCGGGCACGATGAACCCAGACTCGCTATCGACGAGCGCCTCGGCATTTCCCCCAACATCGGTCGCAACGACGGGGACCCCGGCCGCCATCGACTCGAGCACCGAATTTGAGAAACCCTCCTTGTCCGAGCACATCACGACAACGTCGGTCAGCGCGAGTAAGCCGGGAACGTCGCTCCGGTGTCCAGCGAATATCACTCGCTTCGATACGCCAAGTTCGGCCGCCTTCTCTTCGAGCTCCTTTCGCAGTTTGCCCTTGCCGGCGATGAGGAACTTCACGTTCGGAAGCACCTTGAGCACGTCTGCCGCCATCGTCAGGAAGTCAACGTGGCGCTTCTGCTCGACGAGCCTTGCGAATACGGCGACGAGTTTTTCGCCCTCTCGAACGCCAAGCTCAGCTGCGAGTTCGGGCTCGAATACGGCGTCCTGAAAGGGTTTCAGGTCCACGCCGTTGTGGATAGTGATGACCTTGAGGGGGGAGATGCGGGTCCTTTCGAGGTAGTTTCGCCTGACACCCTCCGAGACGGCGACGATCTTGTCCTTGTAGCGAGCGAGCATCCTATCTGCGAGGAGCTGCTTTGCGTCGTCCCACTCGTTGACGTTGTGGACATTCGAGATCACCACTTTCACGCGGGCAAGCCGCGCCGCGACGGTCCCCGACGTGTTGCACCGATACATGTGGGTATGGACGATGTCAACGCGGCCCCCTCTCAGCCGTCGCGCCAGCTGATTCAGCGAGCGAGGCGACCAGCGCGACCTGAACGGGATGACATCTACCGATATGCCTTCGCGCTCAAATAGCGGCGCCATTTGGCCGGCTTCTCGGATGCAAACGACGGACACGAGCCAACCAATATCCCGAAGCCGGGGCAGAACCGACAGAAGGCGCCGCTCCACTCCGCCGTAGGGCAAGTCCGACACAATCCGGACAACACGGCCTTTTGCGTCAGGCATCACTCTTTGACTTCATCGATTATGCAAAGGACGATTCGTGAATCGCCCCTACAAACTCAGGTTCCAGCATCTCCCGATAGACGGCCATTGTGTCGCTTGCGAGCTTCTGCTCGGTGAACCTTTTTATCACCTTCGACCTGCCAGCCCGACCCATCTTACTCCGAAGCGCGGGGTCCTTCAGCAGGCGCGTAATCGCACCCGCCAGAGCTGAGGCGTCGCCGGCCTGCACTATTAGACCATCTGCCTCATGGTCGATTATCTCCGCCGCGCCGCCTATGCTCGTCGCCACCACAGGGACCTGCATCGCCATCGCCTCCTTGATTGAGGCAGACGAGGCGTCGCAGTCAATTGATGGGAGGACGGAGACGTCGGCCGCGGCGAGCACCTTTGGGACGTGTTCACAGAAGCCAAGAAAACGGACGTTGTCGGATAGGTCCAGCTCCCGCGTCTGCGCTTTTAGCGTCTCCTCCTGATTGCCTTCGCCAACGAGAAGAACGAGCACGTTTGGAAACTCAGACCTCAGCGAGGCCACCGCCTGGAGCAGGAACCTGTGGCCCTTCTCCCGCGCAAGTCTCGCCGCCGCAACGATGACCGGGGCATCGCATGGTATGTCAAGCGCATCCCTCGTCTCCTTTTTGTTTATCTGTTCTGGGTCGAACCTTCCCACCTCGATGCAGCTGTGGATGGTCGAGACCCGCTCCCGCATGATGACGCCGCTCTCGATGAACCTCGCGTATCGCTCCATCACGCTGTCGCTGACGATGATGAGCCGGTCGATCAGCCAGCGATAGAGGAATCTGTTCACAAGGCTGTATTTGACCGGGAACGTGTTGTGCCTCGTCCGGACAACTGCCGGCCGCCAGCGCCTCGGGCAGCGGGCAGCGGCCACAGAGCCCGACCAAGTGTCCTGCGACCCATGCGTATGTAGGATATTAATGCGGTTTGCGACAATAAACCCCTTAATTGACCGGACGTCTTGCCAGAAATCGGCCGGATGGAATCCTTTTGAGAAGCGAACGTCGCCGAGGGCGCGGATTCCTGCATTGCTGCATTTTTCGGCCAGGACGCTTCCCTTTGGCGCAGCGACCGCAACATCGACTCCCACGTCCCGAAGGCCTTTGCACAAGGAAAAGACGCGAGCCGCCTGGCCACCCCAACCCAGGTGGAAATTGGTGTGCAGCACGCGGATTGGGGTATGGGTTGCTCGGCCTACCCGGCGCTGCATACGGTCCCTAATGAGGTCTGCCTGCTTCAGGACTGCCGGCTCCGCGTTGCGGCATTAGAACTGGGTCTTGCCCGAGAAATTGAATCCTCGGATAAGAGCGCCAGGGACTCTCATGCCAAACCAGCCGCCTATGAACATGGTCTCCTCGGTCAGCCCGTCCAGGCTCTTGAACGCGTCGATCATGCTCATCGTGAACCGAAGGTTCTTGACCGCTTTCGTCATCGAACCGTTCTCGATCATGAACGTGCCATCCCGTGTCATTCCCGTGAACACCGCCTTCTTCAAGTCAAGATACGGATTGATATAGTGGAATCTCGTCACAAAGAGGCCCCGCTTGACCTTCGATACAAGACCATCGAGCGTGTCGGAGCCCGGCTTCATGAACATGTTGATCGGCACGGGCCCCCACGTGTTGCCGGCGGGCAGTCCGTGGCCCGTCGATTCCTTACCCTCTTTGCGAGCTGTCGCCGTGTCATAGACCACGTTCTTGGCCACGCCATCCTCGATCAATACGACCTTCTGCTTCGGGACGCCCTCAAAGTCAAACGGCAGCGGCATGCCCGATGTGTCCAGGCCATCGTCCCACACGGTGAGACTGTCGCTGAAGACTTTCTGGCCCATCTTCTCGCTCATGAAGCTGCGCCCCTCCTGCATCGACAAAGCGCCAAACTCAAGCGCACACATCATTGAGATCAAGTCCGCGACAGCGTAAGGATGGAGCACTACGTCGTGTTTGCCAGGCTCCACCTCGACTTGGTTCGCATTCCGGCGGCAGACGTCGGCGGCCTCCTCTGCGATGCTCGTTATGTGTATGTCGGCCACGTGGTTTGAGCTCGCCGCCGCATAGCCACATTGTTCGCCCTTCATCACAACGGTCGAGACCTCCGCCGCTGTATTCGGAAAATACGCAGCCACGCCGTTGGAGTTCGCTATCGCGAGCTCACCCTCCTCAGTCTTAAACGAGCCAGAGGCGATGATGGAGTCCTTGTCGCAGATATCGACCAGTGTCTTCACGGCGTTTGCCCGCTGAGACGGGGAATAAGCTGCCGTCGCCTCACAAAACGCATTTACGTCCTGGATCGGCGCCGGGCCCGGCATACCCCGATAATTGGGGTTCTCCTCCTGGAAGTCTGCGATCATCGACGCCGTCTTGACGAGGTTCTTGAGGCTATCCTCGTCGTGAATCCGGTCGGTCGAGGCGACGCCAATTCGCTTTCCTTTGACGACCCTGATGTTTACGTCCGACGACGACTGCGAGACATTCTGATGAATGGTCGAGTTCGCAAACCGTGTCAGCGAGCTCTGCTTTGAGGTGAGCATCGCATCGGTTTCGTCCCCGTCGGACATCGCAATGACTTCATGTAGTATCTTAAGAGCTCTTTCCTTCCCGATCATTTGCTCACACCTACCTTTACGTTTCTGAATCTTGACGGCGCCGTTCCGTGGGCAACGTGCGCAACCTGGGGAGGTTCACCCTTACCGCAGTTGGGCGTTCCCCAAACCACCCAGTGCTTCTTGTTGCATATCGCATCGCATGAGTTCCAGAACTCGGGAGTTATTCCTGTGTACGTGGGATTCTTGACCATGTCACCCAGCACGCCGTTTTTTATCTCCCAGCCGACCTCGCATCCAAACTGGAAGTTCAGCCGCTTGTCGTCGATGCTCCAGCTCTTGTTGGTCTCGACCAAAATCCCTTCGTCTGTGTCCCTGATCAGGTCGTCAAACTCCCAATCGCCAGGCTCGAGGTTCACGTTGATCATCCGGATTAGCGGAATGTTCCACCAGCCGTCGGCGCGGCAGGTCCCATTGCTTCTCTGGCCGAGCTTGATCGCCGTCTCCCGAGACGTCAAATAGCCCACGAAGAGCCCTTCCTTGATTATCGGCGTGCGCTGCGCGTTGACGCCCTCGTCGTCGTAGCCAAACGTGCCCAATCCCCCCGGCGTCGTGGCATCAGCATAGATATTCACTATGCTCGAACCATATTGAAGACTATTGAGCTTTTCTGGCGTCATGAAGCTCGTCCCCGCGTAGCTCGCCTCCATCCCAAAGACGCGGTCCAGCTCAATCGGATGGCCGCACGACTCGTGCACCTGAAGCGCGAGCTGGGAGCCGCCGATGACCAGCGTGGTCGTCTTGCTTGGGCATTCCTTCGCCGTAAGCAGCGCCACAGCCTCCTCCGCAACACGAGGCGCGTGGCTTACGAGGCTAAGTCCTTCGACAAACTCGTAACCCGCCGTCCCGTAGTTGCCACGGAAGCTATTGGGATACGAGCGAATCTGCATCTGGTCGCCATCTATCGCCGTCGCAGCTATCCCGCCGCCTGACTCATATATCACCTGATCTATATCGGCGCCCTCGCTGCTGATGAACGTCTTCTCGGTCCTAAAGAACCGCATGTTCGTCTCAGCGATCTTCACGCCGTTTTTCGCGCGAAGGACCTTGTCCGCCTCCAAGAGAACCGCCAGCTTGGCCTTCAACGGAATGCTGAAAGGGTCTCTCTTGATTGGTGTTACATACTTGTCCTGGTGTATGTCCGTCTCAGCCAAGACAACATCGTCCTTCTTCAACGTCGAACTCGCCTTCGCAATCTGCACCGCGAGACCGGCGATGCGCCTCATCTCATTCTCGTTGACCAGCGAACTACTAGCGAAGCCCCACGAACCGTTCGCAATAACGCGAATACCGAATCCCCTCGTCTCACGGGACGTGATTGCCTCAACAGTCCCGTTCTTGACCTGGATGTTCTCGGTGACGAGGTGAAGCAGCCTTATGTCCGCATAGGACGCGCCGAGCTTCGACGCGTGGTCAACAGCGCCTCGCAGCCAATCCTTCATCGAATCCCTCCTACAACCCTATTTGACAACCTACAAGCATACAAGGACATCTATACTACTTGCGGGCGCACACACTGTCAACGGCGTGGAATTCAAAGTTCCGAGTTACAAGTTCCAAGTCGAAAGTCAATCCGCAATCCCCAATCCGCAATCC
>CAYZPW010000007.1:16392-55767 GCA_964480475.1 uncultured bacterium
GTATTCGGGCTGTTTATTCTTCCGATCGCAATTCGGTGCGCCGAGTTTCTCGTCGGCTAATGATCGGGCGGCAGAGATTGAGGCTGAGATTGATTTGACCAAGCATTCTGGGGAGGCAGTGATTGGAAGCGCAGGAGATTGAGCACAAGCTCAAGGAGCTCTCGGCTCGTATTGAGACGATACGGGGGTATCTTTGACGTAGATGCTGCCAAGCAGAGGATCAAGGAGCTCGACGAGAAGCTCGAGTCGGAGAACCTGTGGTCGGACCCTGCCGCCGCGCAGGAGCTCATGAAGCAACGGGCCGTCTTTGCCAGGCGGGTGGAGGAGTTCTTAGCTCTTAATAGTCGGTTCGAGGACGCCTCAGTCATGGTCGAGCTCGGCGCCTCGGAGGACGATGCCTCAGTTCTCAAAGAAGCAGCGGATGAAATCAGTGCAATAGACGAGGAGCTCTCTGACGTGGAGGTCAAGGCGCTTCTTTCCGGCGAGAGTGACGAGCGGAACGCTATCCTTCAGATTCAGCCCGGCGCCGGGGGCACCGAGGCGCAGGATTGGGCGGAGATGCTGACGCGGATGTACGCTCGCTGGGCCGAGACGCACGGTTACTCGTCCCAGATTCTCGACCGTCTCCCGGGGGATGAGGCGGGCATCAAGAGCGTGGTCATTCAGATCACGGGTCTTCACGCTTATGGCTACCTGAAGGGCGAGACCGGGGTTCACCGGCTTGTTCGGATATCGCCGTTCGATGCCAACCGCCGACGCCACACCTCGTTTGCGGCAGTCTCAGTTACACCCGAGGTGGATGACTCGATTGAGATCAACATCGATGAAAAAGACCTTCGCATCGACACATTCCGCGCGAGCGGCAAAGGCGGTCAGCACGTCAACACAACCGATTCAGCGGTCCGGATAACGCACATCCCGACCGGCGTGGTCGTTCAGTGCCAGAACGAACGTTCGCAGCATCGCAACCGAGAGGTGGCGATGAAGATACTGAAATCGAACCTGTATCAGCTGGAGCTCGACAAGCGCCGACAGGTTGAGCAGGACGAACACAGCGCCAAGAAAGAAATCGCCTGGGGCAGCCAAATCCGCTCATACGTGATGCAGCCATACCAAATGGTCAAGGACCATAGAACCAACGTTGACGTCGGGAACGTCGATGCCGTCCTGGACGGCCGCATAGACCCATTCATCCGGGCGTATCTGACGGAGGAGGCGCGGAAGTAGGCATGAGTCTGGCGCCTCGCAGGGGCATATTTGGGCCGATCGGCATTCTAATGGTCTTGCTGTGTATTGGGACGGGCTGTAGCAAGGAGAAGCCGGTCGCGCCGCCTAGAAGGCTAGTCGCCAAGTTCGGGTCCCAGGTGATAACACGGGACGAGTTTCTGGCCAGATTCGTTAAAGCCAGTTACCGTCAGGCGTCGGTCTATCTGGAGGAGATGGCGCTTCAAGAGGTCATGATGCAGGAAGCCGAGACGAGCGGCGTTGAGTTCACACACGCGGAGCTCGCAGCCTACGTTCAGGAGCTCAAAGATGCCTACGGGGCAGACCATTTTGAGCAGTATCTTTCGCGAAGTGGTCTCAGCTACGCTGACTGGTTGAGTCAGGCCAAGGCCGACCTGATACGCTCGAAGCTTATAGAGGCGAACGTGACAAGCAAGGTGGAGGTATCCGAGGCCGAGCTAAAGAACTACTACGATGAGGGTAGTTCGGAGTTTGAGGAGCCTCGAAGGGTCAGGGCGCGTCAGATACTTGTGGAAAACAGCGAGACCGCGAACCAACTGCTGCGGCTTCTGTCACGTCGCAAGCGGAGTTTTGAGAGCCTGGCGGCCGAGTATTCGGCGGCGCCCGAGGCCGCGCAGGGCGGGGACTTGGGTTGGGTCAGAAAGGACGACCTTCCGCCAGAAATGGAGACCCCGATATTCTCGCTCTCCGAGGGCAAACGGAGCAAGGTTATTCACACGTCTTTCGGTTATCACATCTTCCAGGTGGACAAGATACAGGAGGCACGGGTGGGGCCCTTCGCCGAGGTCAAGGAGAAAGTCAGAGCTAGGGTTTTTGACAGCAAAGCCAAGTCGCGGTATGATGAGTGGGTGAAGGAGCTCAAATCAAAGTGGCAGCTTCAGGTATTCCCGGAGGAGATTCTGTGATCATCGCGTCAAGAGCGATACTGTCGCGGCTGTCATTGCTTTGGCTGATGGTCACGCTGGCCCCTATGCTTTCGCAAGACGTGCTTCTCGCGGAGCAGCCCGCCCAGAGGCAGCTCGCGGACAGGATTGTTGCGATAGCCAACGATCAGGTGGTAACCAAGCACCAGCTGGAACAGGCCTTGTCCGCAGACCGTGACTATCTCTCGCTGATGCAGCAGATACCCTCCAGCGAGAGGGCCGAGAAGCTGAAAAAGCGAAAACGGGAGATGCTGGACCTACTCATCGACAGACGTCTGATGGTTTCAGAGGCCAAACGAATCGGCCTGAAACCGGATGAGGCACTCATTCAGAAACGAATCGATCGGACCATGGAGAGATTTGGCATTGAGACGACCGAGGAGTTTGACCAAGTCCTTGCCCGGGAGGGCTTCACGCTTCCTGTGTTGAGGGCGCTATATGTCGATGAGTACATGGAACAGGCGGTGCTCGATGCCAGGGTTCGGGCGATGATCGACGTTTCAGATGCCCAGATCGTTGCTTATACGGAGGATAACAAGGGTCTCTTGGCCTCGGCCGAGCAGGTCAATTTCGCCCAGATACTCTTCAAGGTCGCGGACCCTGACGACGAGTTGAGTGTTGCGGCCGCCAAGTCTGACGCCGAACAGGCCCTGGAGCGGCTTCAGTTGGGCGAACCGTTCGACAACGTATGCCAGTCAGCTGATAATGCGCACAGAGGCTGCGATGGCCTGGGATTTCTGAGCAAGGATGAGATGTTTTCGTCGTTGGCCGAGGTGGCCTTTGAGCTAGAAACCGGTGATGTGAGCGGCATTATTAAGAGCCCGATGGGGTTTCACATCGTCCGATTGCTCGAAAGACGGGGCGCCGGTTTCGAGATAACTCCCGAGCTCAAACGAAAGATACGAGAAACGCTCTATGTTCGGGACTTCGAGAAACGATATGACGCTCTTATCAAGGAACTTAGGGCGAAAAGCTACATTAAAATCATGCTCAATGCGCCTTGACCTATTCCTTAAGGCTAGTTGTCTATCGAAGCGCCGCTCGGTCGCGAAGCAGCTATGCGATGAGGGTTGCGTGAAGATAAACGGCAACACCGCAAAGGCCGGGCGAGCGGTGCAGGTCGGCGACGAGCTTGAGATAAGCAATCGCGGGCACGTTACGAGACTCAAAGTGCTAGAGCTGCCTGAGAAGTCGTTCAGCAAGGCACGGGCCAGGGAATGCTACGAGCTACTTGAGGACTCCAGCGATGGCTAGTCTCTCGCGAGATGACCTCAGAGATGCTCCCAGGATGATTGACAACGCTGTGTATATGCTAATGCCATAAGTAACCATAAAAACAGGAGGCTTTTTGAATGAAGATGGACGATACATCACTTCGCGAAGCTTTGAGAGCCAAATCAGAGGACTTCAGGAAGCTCGAGGAGATGCACGTTACGCTTGACAAGAAGCTAGTCGCGCTAGCCGAGAGTCCAGATCAATCCCCCGACGAGGAGATAGAAGAGAAAAGGCTCAAGAAGATGAAGTTGAGGGTAAAAGATGAGATGTATCGGATGATGACACAATATGCAGAGGAGCAGAAGAACGCCTCGTAGCGAGTTATTCTCATCGTTCGGGTGTGTGGCGCGGCAAGGCTGCATCCTTATATAGTGCTGGCCTTGTCCTGTTTTGGGCTTCCGCCGGCCGTTCTCCATGGCGGAAGAACAGCAATAGATTCTAAGATTTCGGTCAGGATTCAAGACATAATGCGATTTCCTATGGCCAAGGACGGCATCCCGTTCGTATTGGGCCTCCTGTTAGTTTCGGCCCTGCTAGTGTTCTTGGAGTGCTATATCGTTGCGGCGGTTGCCTTCGCAATTTGCATTTTGGTGGGCTGCTTCTTTCGCGACCCCGAGCGCAACGTGCGCCCAGAAGCCGGCGTTCTGCTTTCGCCCGCGGACGGGAAGGTCATAAGCGTGAATGAGGCAAGGCCCTCGGGGAATCGCGAACGACCCAAAACGAGAGTGTCCGTGTTCATGTCAGTCTTCAATTGTCACGTCAACCGGTCACCGGTCACGGGCACCGTTGCCGGTGTGCAGCACACCGACGGCCGGTTCTTGGCCGCATTCAGGGAGCGAGCGAGCGAGGTCAATGAACGCACAACCATAAAGCTCCTGGACCATTTCGGCGAGAACATACTCTGCACCCAGATCGCAGGCCTCGTCGCGAGGCGCATCGTGTGCCGGCTAAAGAGAGGCGATAGCATTACGGCCGGTCAGAGGATTGGCATGATAAAGTTCGGCTCGCGCGTCGATGTTCTGATACCTTCCACTTACGCTGTTTCCGTGCGTGTCGGGCAGAAGGTGAAGGCGGGCCTGGACGTTATCGGTCGGTGGCGGGCGGAACACCAATCGACAACGCATGTGCCTATAAAGAGAACCGGATGAGGTAACTCTATCATGGCAAGACGTGGAACAAAGGGTTCAGTTTCAACGGCCAGGGGCGAGAAGCGAAGGGCGCAAAGGCGGGCCACAGTTCAGAAGATCAAAATCCGCATTAGCCTTCTGCCCGGCATCCTGACGACCGCCAACGTGCTCTGTGGGTTCTACGCGATTATGTGGGCGATGAAGGGCAGGTTCTTTGCCGCGGCTGCTGCGATAATCGTTGCGGCCGGACTCGACGCCCTGGATGGCCGAGTCGCGAGACTCACCAAGACCACGAGCGAGTTCGGCGTCGAATTCGATTCGATGGCGGACGTCGTGTCGTTCGGCGTTGCGCCGGCCGTTCTGTCTTATCGCTGGGCGCTTGCCGGCTTCGGCAGGGTCGGCTGGATCATCGCGTTCGCATACCTGATCTGCGGCGTGCTAAGGCTGGCGAGGTTCAACACACGCTGCAAAACCGTCGAGCCCAAGTTCTTTCTTGGCCTACCGACGCCGGCCGCCGGACTCTTCGTCGCGACATCGGTAACGCTTGCCGATGGCGAGCCAATCGGGACCTTTGCCAAGGTACTCTTCTTCCTGCTCTTCGCCGGTGTCTCATACCTCATGATCTCCAACGTCAAATACCGCTCCTTCAAGCAGCTGGACTTCGCCAAGATGCACCCGTTTGGCACGCTAGTTACCATCGTCGGCATAGTCATTGTCATCGCCTCGTCCCCCGGGACCGTTCCGTTCTTCCTGATCCTCGGATACCTCGTCTGGGGTATCATCGAGACGTTCGTGCTCAAAAAGCGGGCTCACCGAGAGGCCCCAGAAGAAGAGGCCCTATGAAGCGACAGAACGTCGCGGTCGTCGGGGCCAGGGGACTCGTCGGCAAGGAGGTTCTAAGCGTCCTTGAGGAGAGGGATTTCCCGCTTCGCAAGCTCACACCACTCGCTACCGAAGAATCCGTGGGAACCATCGTGGAGTTTCGCGGCGAACCATACGTCGTGCACCGCCTCGAAAAAGACGCCTTTGACAGCGTCGATTTCGCCATCTTCGCCGCAAGCTGCGAGGCGAGCGCCGAGTATGCACCCGTGGCCGCGAAGGCTGGCGCAATCGTCATCGACAACAGCGCCCACTTCAGGATGGCGCCAGACGTCCCGCTAATCATTCCCGAAATAAATGGACAGTCGGCGCACGAGCACAAGGGCGTCATCGCAAACCCCAACTGCTCGACGATACAGCTGCTGATGGTTGTTCATCCGCTCGACCTGAAGTTCGGCGTCCGACGCGTCGTCGTCTCGACATACCAGTCGGTCTCGGGCTCCGGCAAGAAGGCGCTCGACGAGCTCGCCGACCAGTCGCTGGCGATGCTCTCGCTCAAAGAGCCGACTGTCGAGACGTATCCTCACCGCATCGGCTTCAATCTTCTGCCCCATATCGGCGATTTCGACGACGACGGCTACTCCGGAGAAGAGACGAAACTCAGGCGCGAGGCGGCGAAGATACTCGGCCGGGACGACCTCCTCATCTCACCCACCTGCGTCCGGGTACCCGTCTTCAACTGCCACTGCCAGTCCCTCAACATCCAGCTCAAATCCCGCGCCTCGTGCGAGGAGGTCCGGGACGCCCTGTCCAACTTCCCCGGCGTTGAAGTCATCGACGGCGTACTGGAGTCGCGCCTTGGCATCAAGAGCAAAGAGGAGGACTCAGACGACTACCCGCTCCCCTCGGAATGCAGCGACAGGAACGATGTCTTCGTAGGCAGAATCAGGCTGGACGACACCGTCGAGTTCGGCGTCAACCTCTGGTCAATCATGGACAACCTCCGCAAAGGCGCCGCCCTCAACGCAGTCCAGATAGCGGAGCTGCTCGCTTAGCCGCGGTCTCGCGCTCTGCCAATGCTCTACGTGGGAAGCTCGCAGACAATGCCGCTGTTGAGCGCTCCTTGTGTCGTGGCGAATTCAGCTTGACAACTATGCTCCGAGAGCTTACTGTTGTATTGGATGTTCATTGATAATAGCATGAATAATTCAGCCACCAGGGAGGATTAGACGATGCCAGCTTCAACCAAGGCCTATTCATACGAGGCGGGACCCGACGCAGTTATTGCCGAAGGCGGGAGTATGCGCGATCCGATAACGCTCGCCAATTTGGACGCGGACGGCGTGGTCGGCGCCCATTTCTCGACCAGCGGCGAGAGCTCAAAGACCTACACGTGCGACTGTAACCTCGTCATCGGCGCCTCGGACACGGACACGTTCTTTCGCATCCAGGAAGACGAAACCCTGATTCTCGCCTCGGGCAAGCAGCTGACCATGTTCCTTCAGGCGTTCAGGAACGACTTTGAGTTCAAGAACACGTTCTGGGCTCGCTACGGGAACGATCTGCCGAGCCAGATTCTCGGCGTGCAGAAATCGGGCATCCGCAAGATGTTCTACCTGTTGCAGCTGACGCTCGGAGCGTCAGGCGGGCTGATCCCGTTGGTCGGCTCGGGGGCCTCAGGAATCACCTCTTGCGGGGTGCCGCTGCCCCCGTCAGCGGGCAACTCAAACCAGATGGCCGGCTTCAAGCTGGGAAACGTCCCGCCCCCAGCGGTCGAGGTTCCGGCGTCCGCGGTTCTCGTCATCGAGATGATCAAAGAGGGCGTCGTCCCGCTCTAAGCATCAGGAACGGCCTAACTGTGAGCGCGCCTCGCCCAGAGGCTTTCGGACGGGGCGAGGCGCCGACCTTCTTGATCGAGGGAGAGCCTCATGCAGACGGTAGGGAATCCATTGCTTGTCACCGGCGGGAGCGACGCTCAACCGTTGACGTCGGACACGATCGCGCAGATGGCCCCCGACCGGGCCAGGCGCCAGATGCGAGGGGACTATGTTACAACAGTCGTCGATGAGGACGCCGAAATCGGCGGCGATACGCCCACGCGGTTCGTCCTGTCCGAGAGCGAGGAGCTGGTCGCCTCGGACGGCCACCACATCACGCTGCACCCCGGCGCAGTCTCGGGCGTAACGACTTCAGGCCGAAGGGTCGATGGCCTCATGCTCTCCGGCAAGAAGGTCCGCGACGAATATCCCTCGCACTGGCTGAACTCAGCGCAGTGGCAGCGGTTTCGGGCCGAGGCGCTGAACCGGGGCGAGCTCGTCTTCGAGGGCGTCAGGCGCCTTCGAGTGCAGTGCGGCTCGACGGCGGTTGGCAACGACAGGCCGATCTTCCTCCAGCGCCCGGGCTTTGGCGGTGGGGCTTTCTTTGCGACCGAGGCGTTTGTTGAGGCGCAGCTTGCGGACGATTATCTGCTCTTAGACGATGGCATCCCTGTCGATAGCTACACGGCGGAGTTCTACAAGAAACGGCCGTTCATCGGCGTGAGGCCCGACCGGATTCGCCCCGGCGAGGTGTTCGATTTGACGATAACCGTCTGCGACCCTGAGAGCTTCGACAACCTCCTGATTGCGCGGGACGACGGCCTGCGCACGCCCGACGTGCGCGTGAAGGTCAACGACGTCGATATCACGCCCGCGCTCGCTCAGAAGTTCGCCTCGTTCAACCCCTTCGGCTTCCCCTCCGGCGCAACCAGCCCCTACCCCGGCTTCCGCCTCGTCTGGCCCCAGATGAGAATCGACGAAGAGATGCCACTTCAAATCGCCGTCGAAGTCCGCGACGCCCTCGGCAATGTGAACCAAACGGTGAGGAACTTCTCGATCGAGATGTGGGAGGACCCTGTTTTCAAGTTGCACGAGTTCCCACTGGGCCTCTATGGCGTGCCGCCAGCCGCGGAGAACCCAGACACTCACGAGGTGGTGTCACCAATGGCGAGAGCAAAGGCGCACAGATTCAATCTCATGCTGCCGGACCCTTTGACATGCACGTGCGGGACAGGCCCCGAAAATCATCTACACGGTTATCAGCCAAATCGCATGATGGACTGGCTGGATGAGGCCAAGAGTCTTGGCCTGAGGACCATGCCGGGCTGGCTCGGAAGCGGGGATTGGGCGTGCCCAGCCAACTCACCGGGCAAAAACCCCGTTTTTGGCACTGGCTGGCAAGATAGATTGGAGCGAGCTTTTCGCGAAATGGACCAGGACAGCAGGTGCAACCCGCAAATAGGCCCGAGCCATCCCGGCCTCATCAACCCCGAACTGCAAGCTTACAAGGACAAAATCGACATCTATGGGCTGCCCGATGAGCCAATACCGATCAATACTGGATTTGTAGGTCCAGATCTCCAAGATGGCTGCTCACGCGAAGCGCAGGCCCCTTGTGCGATCCCGCATCCTCACCCGGATAGCGTCCCAGTCCTCCCCCAAGACAAGATCTATCTGGCCGATTATATTGAAGAACCAGGCGACAATCCTCAGGTCTTCTTTGGCCGGGGGGACAGGGGTGGTCCATTCCCCGACAGGGGCGAGACCAGAGTGCTGGACACCGTGAACTATCTCATCGGGAATCCCTTGGGCCGCGAATATGGAGCTTTCAGTCCCGGCAGACACATACCGCTGTTTTTGAATCTGATGTCGGTGGGCGGGTATCGAACTGGTATCGAAGATCGCAATACGCCGATTTGGGCGGCATTTATGCAGTACTGTCATTATTTCTCGGTTGACGTCTATCCTGACATGAGTGACACCGCGCTGACTGAGATTGCTTACATGCTTGATTGGATGCATGAGTGCCGCGGGAAAATGTGGGATGGGGGCGACTGGCTTATGAAGGAGCAGGACTTCTTGGTGACGATCCCTAATGAGTTCCCCAGGGGAGATGCGCTGTCCTGGGGCGAGTACATGTGCCGGCTGGGCCTTCCTAAGCTGTGGTTCGTACTTCGCTTCGGGGACTGGTGGATGTGGGATCAATTCGATCATGGCGAAAGTGGCAGATGGCACAATGACTTTTGTGACAAAGGGGCAGTTCCTAGATGCCCCAGCCCCGACCAATACGTGGCGATGACGTATCTCGCCATCACCCATGGCGCGAAAGGGCTCCTTTATTTCTACTTCCCACTTACGGAGCGCGACGGCTATCGACCGCCGGATGCGGACGCATCGAATGACTACTTCCAATACGGCGATGACTGCTTCCCCTGCCTTACGACGTTTGAACCCGACGAGACCGGCACACTTCGAAGTCGAGGGCATCCTTGTGTATTTGAGAAGAATCTGCATTGCGACCAGCAATGGCGAGTGGCTCGCAACACGAATTACGAGCTGCGCTATCTCGCGCCGAAACTGAACTCGCCCGATGTGCCAACAGGACTTGAGATCATCGAGGAGCTGTGCGCGCCGGATGGGGAACGCACCCAGCCTACACTCAAGCAGCTGCGCGATGCCAGCACGGTGGACCAATTCGGTTACGACTTCGCCATCCACTGCCCCGGAAGAAAGCAGTTTGATGATGAGATTCTGCTAAAGAGCTACGGTTCCTTCTACTATCTTATAGCTGTCAATATCCGGAACGAGACACTAGACGTTACTTTCAAACTACCGTGGATCCCAGGATACCATGAGGAAATCCCTGCAATGGAGCTTCCCTTCCCCATCTTCGTCGTATTCGAGAAAAGGGCAGTGCTTGAGGTGCAACCTCCCGAGCAGATGGAGTATGTCCTATTCACAGATCGCTTCGAGCCGTATCAGAGGCACATCTACCAAATTCCGATACCGCCTGGCCATCGGCCACAGGCGCCGATTGGAGAACTCTTGAACCCTCAGACGCTGGCCCTGGAGCGCTTGGTCATCTCGATATAGAAAAGCCGGGTCATCCGCGACCCTGGGTGGACAAGTGCACCCCAATGATATCCCAGAGGAGGAGAGTCTTATGCACCGTTTGCTGATCGCGCTGCTAACTGCCTGTGCAGTTCTATTGGTAAACTGCCCCCTGTGTGCAGAGAGAATTATTGCTACGTTTCCATTCTCCCCGCCGCCTTCCTGGGTCCATCCGAACTCACGATTGAGGGTCGGGCCCGAGGGAGATATTTGGTTCATATTAAGCGAGCCATTGCGGCTGATGCGCATCCATGAAAGCCAGCTTGAATGTATGCACGAGATGCCTATCTATGACCTGTGGGATGTTGACGTAGCAATCTCACCGGATGGAACGATCTACATCGGCAACTTTCAATACGAATTCACAATGGAGACTGGCATAACAGAAACTGGGATAACCCGGCCCTCAACAACGCCCACCTATTATCTCAAGTTCGCACAGCTCGATGGGGACGGGCGTATGTTCTGTGTTTACTACTTCTGGAATTACGATACCCTAGTTGCCTCGCCATTCAACATATACGAGTTGCATAGGGATGCCTCGTTTGAATGCCGGATGTCTGTCAGGCATATCGCCTCAGTCATAGCGGTCTGCACGGACGAGTTCTGGATTGTCAATGCGTATCATCATCCCCACTATTACCCGCCTGCATCTCTCATGAGGCTCAATCTCGATACGGGTCAGGTAGAAGAGAGGCATTCAGATAACCGCGATGAACTCGTGGGCCTTCTCTGCGCCAGGGACTATGAGGGCCGGCTCTGGATGGCTAGTGAGGACATCACGGTTTTCGACGGAGAAGAGTTTTCCACCTTCGCCCAGCACGACCCTTATAATAGGGAAGCATACACCGAGTTGAGTATAGCCGCGGATCGCACCATCTGGGCGGTTCTTGCCGCGGAGACCGGCCCGGGAATCGTCCGGTTTACTGGCGACGAAAGGCGAGTATTCAATACAGATGACGGGCTTCTAACTGATGGATCGCCGTGTCCGCCAGCAATAGACTACGATGGCAACGTGTGGATTGTCAGTACATACCAAGGCATCAGCATGATATCCGACGGGGGCTGGCCGCCGATGCGTTTGATGCTGCATCGTATGGAGACGCCGGGGAGCATCGCGGTGGAGGCGCAGGTGATAAACAATGGGCCGGTCGTTGGCGTTGACGTGTATGTGGCGCTTGAGCTGAACGGGCAGCTGCTGTTCTGGCCGAGCTGGCAGCCAACGCCGTGTCCCGTCCAGGTCAACCTAAGGCCCGGGCACAACCAGACCGCAACCATCATCTCCGCGCCTCGCTCAAACATCCCGCCCGGCGCCTACACATTCTGGGCCTGCATGACCGGCAGAGGCACCCAGAAGCTCATCGGCCCCCTCGACCGCAAATTCGAGACGCTAACCGTGGAGGTCGATTGACCGCAGCGCCTGCGTCACGATGCGGTATCGGGCATCGTAGGGGCGGTGCTTGCTCCGCCCTAAAGGCACAAGGGTGCAGCAAGGAGGCCTGGGACATGAGTCCTTGCGGTTGTGTAGGGGCGAGGTCTTAAGACCCGCCCTTTCGAATTGATGGTTCTATAAGATGCCCCGTATCCAAGGGGATTGATGTAGGCGGGCGGGTCAGAGACCGCGCCCCTACAGTCCGTCGGCCTGTCAGCCGTTCTGGGCCTGAAGCTCTTTCGCGTAGGCCTCTTCGCGCATTTTGTTGACGTAATCGGGCCTTTGGAAGGAATACTCGAAGTTCGTGTGAACATCGTAGCGGTTCTCGAGAATCGCCACCACGTCCGCCGTGAAGACATATTCCTCGTCCGTCGGGATGACGAGAACCTTAATCCTCGAATCGTCCGCGGAGATCACGAATTCGTTGTTGCGGCTTGTTGCCGCCTCGTTGCGTTCCTTGTCGAGTTTGACGCCGAGCGGCGCCATGTTCTCTAGCGCCATACCCCGTATCTCCGGGCTCATCTCGCCGACGCCAGCCGTGAATACGATCGCATCCAGGTGACCCAGCGCGGCGTAATAGGCGCCGATGTATTTCTTGATGCGGTACGCCTCGAGGTCCATTGCGAGCTTCGAGCGTTCATCACCCTCCGCTGCCGCCTTCAGGATGTCCCGGCGGTCCGTGTATTTGCCCGTAATGCCCAACAGGCCGCTTTTCTTGTTAAGTATCTTCTCGACCTGCTGCGCCGTCATCCCGGTCTTTTGGCAGATGAACGGGATAATCGCCGGGTCGATGTCGCCGCACCTCGTGCCCATCACAAGGCCCTCAAGCGGGGTCAAGCCCATCGAGTGATCAAAGGCCACGCCATCCTTGATCGCAGTGAAGCTCACGCCATTGCCGATGTGGCAGGTGATGAGATTGCACTCAAAAGGCGGTTTCTTGAGCATAACCGCCGCGCGCTTCGCGACGTAAAGATGCGAGGTCCCGTGAAACCCGTAGCGTCGAACGCCGTACTTCTCATACCACTCGTAGGGAACCGCATAGGTGTAACTGGTCGCGGGCATCGTTTGCAGGAAGGCCGTGTCCATTACGGCGATGTGCGCAACGTTCGGCAGAACCTCCATTGCCGCCTCGATGCCCTCAATGTTCGGCGGATTGTGAAGAGGCGCAAGCGGGCAGAGCTCCTTGAACGTCTTAAGCGACTCATCTGTGATGCGGACTGACTTGGCGAACTTCTCGCCGCCGTGCACGACGCGATGTCCGACCGCGCTTATCTCGGAGATGTCCTCCAAGACGCCGCGGTCTTCCCGGAGAAGCATGTCGATTATCAGCGAGAGCGCCTCCTTATGGTTGGGACACTCGTGATGCTCCACATACTCCTCCCGTCCGGGGACCTCGTGCTTGATGAACGCATCTCCTACTGTAACGCGTTCCACGATGCCCTTGGCCATGATCAGTTTCTGCTCCCAGTTATAGACCTGATACTTGGCCGACGAGCTGCCGCAATTCAGAGAAAGGATAATCTGAGCCATAATGCCCTCTTCTTATGGGTTCGGTTTACTAATCGGTGCGATGCTGCCAATCTATTGGCGAAAAAGCCTTTATACCACAAGATTGACCCTATGCAAGCACAATCATCGAGAAGGGTCTCCGTAAGACGGAAACGGGCGAGAAGATTGACCATTGACGAGATGATTGGACAGGTAGCAGCAGTCCTCGCGGACGCTGGCGTGCCAAGCCCGCGGCTCGACGCGGAGCTAATCGTCGCCCACTGCCTCGGCGTCGAGCGCGACATGCTTCCCTTGAAGGGCCGAGAGGCGCTCAGTGAAGAGCAGGCGCAGCGTGTCAGAAGCCTGGCGAGGCGCCGGGCAAACAGGGAGCCAATCCAGTACATTCTCGGCCACCGGGAGTTCTGGTCAATAGACCTCGTCGTCAGGGAGGGCGTTCTGATCCCTCGCCCAGAGACCGAGACGCTGGTTGCGGCGGCAATTGAGCACCTGAACGCCACGACCCATCCCGAAAGGACTGCCGCCCGTCCCCTCATACTAGACATTGGCACAGGCTGTGGCGCGATCGCGATCGCAATCGCAAAGGAACTTGACCAAAAATGCAGAATAATCGCGACCGACGTCTCGCACTCGGCCATTGCTGTGGCCAGAATAAACCTGTCGCGTAGAGACCTCGCGGACGTGATCACACTCGTCCAATGTGACATGGCCAACGCGCTTTCTGTCGGTGCGCTTGCAGGCAAAGTCGATTTAATCGTCTGTAATCCTCCCTATATCCCTACCCAGCAGCTGAAGGAGCTTCAGCCCGAGATCAGCCGCTTCGAGCCGGCCATCGCGCTCGACGGAGGCGCCTCGGGTCTGGACTTCTATCCGCTCTTGATGGAAATGGCGTCGGTCCTGCTCAGAACCGGTGGGGCGCTCGCGTGTGAGATCGCGCCCGACATGCCGCCTGACATCAAAAGCATCTGGCGGGCCTACCGTAGATTCCTGGGCGAGCCCGAATTCGTCGCCGACCTCAGCGGCCGCCCGCGCGCCGCCGTGCTCCGGAGACAGGCATAAGCGGCGTCCGTGTCGTTTATGGATTCCCTTTTCGCCTCTTCCCCCCTTTGACCCATTGATCCACACGGGCGAGTCCGAGACCTGCCCCTACATCAATTCCCTTTTCGCCTGTTCCCCCTTTGACCCATTGACCCACACGGGCGGGTCTGAGACCTGCCGCTACATCAATTCCCTTTTCGCCTCTTCCCCCTTTCGCCTTTTCGCCCTTTGTACTTGACACCTGCCAGATTATTAGTAATACTGAAGCAGAACGGCAGTATAGGGCGAGCTCCAGAAGGCCGTGAATCGCATTTGGCCGGCAAGGGCCAGTTTGTTTCACAGCCTCCCAATAATCTCGCCTCTGCCACGAAGGCTCTTTTTGGACAACGGGCATTGCCCGAGAACTTTTAGCCACAGAAGGAGAACAGATGGCATCGAAGACACGCACCTACGAGGCGCCAATGGTGGTAACCCTGGGTTCCCAGGAGATCACCTCCGCCCTTGGCCCCTCGCTGTCATGCACTGGCTTCGGCGGCTCCGTGAGCTGCTAGCAACGGGCGAAATCACAGCGCACGCGACGATAGCGATTGCGTCGCGGCAGACGATCAAATGATCGAGGGAGGAAAGAAATTGAAAACCCGATTAGTGCTTTTGGTAATTGCCCTTTTCATCATGGGCAGCTGGGCAGCAGCCGACGAGATAACCGTGGAGCTCACGCCCGGCGAATACACAATTGAGGACCTTGAAGACGGCGAAGTGGTAATGATGGAAGGCTTTGGCGTCGCAGGGCCGGCAGGTTCCCCGATGCTTCCTGTAAAGGTCTATGAGGTAGCGCTCCCGCCAGACGTAGTGTGGGATTCAGTGGCACTATCTGTTGTTAACAGCAACGAGACGACCATTCCCGGTGTTTATGACATCACCCCGAATCCGCCTGGCGCAACCTGGAGGGACGGCGAACTGTATCTGAACTGGGGAGATGCGACTAACATCGTTGACGGCAGAGATATGGACATCTACGGCAGCGACGAGTTTTGGCCGACTGCCTCAGCCGATCTCAGACCGCCAGGTCAGATGCGAAAGTGGAAGTTCGCTCGAGTAGAGTTCCGCCCGGTTAGACACAATCCGGTCTCCCGACAGCTGGTCCAATGCGATCAACTCGTCGTGAGGCTTGATTTTGATCGCGACGAGAGCCTCCTGGACCCGGCAGCACTTGCAGATACCACGATGGACGATCTCGCAGCTCGGAAATTCATCAATTACCATTCCGCTAAAAAGTGGTATGGGCTTGACGGTGAAGCTCGTTTTGGACCTCTTCAGCAGCATTTCGACTACGTCATCATCACCACAGAGGCCATATACAGCAACAGCGGGAGCAAGGCTCAGATTGATGCGTTGAAGACCCACCTGGAAGGCCTCCCAACGCCATATACCGTGTTGATCGTAACTGAAAGCGACAGCTATGGCGACGGTGGCGGCGGCGGTGGCGGCGCGGGCGGCTACGGCTCGAAAACGGGACAGTCGCCGAACGGCACGGCCGAGAAGATAAGGAAGTGGCTCATCGACAACTACAGCAACATGGGGATCTATTACGTGCTGCTAATAGGCGACCCGGACCCCTCTGGCGGCGACGTTCCGATGAAGATGTGCTATCCTGAGGGATACGCAACTGCGAACGAGGCGCCTACCGATTATTTCTACGCAGACCTGACAGGTGATTGGGACCTGGACGCCGACACAATCTTCGGCGAGTACAACGGTGATAGAGGCACAGGCGGTGTGGATTTCAGCGTTGAGGTCTATGTGGGTCGTATCCCGGTCTGCAAGGCGGAGTATAGCACGCTAGACTCGATAATCCAGAAGGTTATCGACTATGAGACAGCCGACGGCGACCTGAATTGGCGCCTCTCGACGCTGATGCCAATGAGCATGCTCGCCAATCCATCAAGTAGCCCCGGTGGTGACACCTCCTACGTAGGGCACCAGATGAAGGTGAACTACCTGACCAGCAGGTCTTTCTCCACCTGGGAAATGTATGAGCGCAGGGGCTCCGGGTGCAACAGTAACTACGCTCCCGATCAGAACCTGGTTGCCAACGCGGTGAGGGTCCGATGGGGTGCGAATCCGTACGGGATGGTTTGGTGGTCTGGACACGGGGTCCACCCGTCGGGGACCTACAGCGTTACAGGATACTCCTCGAGCGGAAACTGCGCGTATGGCTACTACCTCTTCCACAGAGACGACGCTGCCGGATATCTGGATGACGATTATCCAGCGTTTGTGTTTCAAGGAAGCTGTAGCAACGCGTATCCCTCGGTCTGCGATAACGTTGCCCACTCGCTCATTAGGCACGGCGCCGTCACCACAGTCGCGGCATCCCGCACCTCGTATTTTATATCCAACTACGCCTTCAACTACACCTACAAGTTCGGAGGCCTCGGGTACATCGCCTACTACTACGGCGACTACGTGACCCAGTATGGCAATTACGGCGCAGCTGTCTCGCTGTATAGTGCGAAGTACGATCTCTACATCAGCACCTATGGCAGCTACGACTGGACGTGGAAGAACTACATGATCCACAACCTCTACGGTTGTCCAGAGACGCGCATATACGGCCAGGGTAACACCTACATCAGGCTTGAGAGCTTCGAGGCGCACGCGAGAGGTCGAAACATTGTGCTGACCTGGGAGACCGGGGCCGAGATCGACAACGCTGGCTTCCTCATCTACCGCTTCGACGGTAATGAGCGGAAGCAGATAAGCCGCTTCATCGAGGCAGAAGGGAGCGCGACTGCCGGCGCCTCATACAGGTTCGTTGACAGCAACGTGAGGCCGGGCGTTACGTATCAATACTGGCTGGTTGACATCGACACCGACGGGACGTGGACAGCGCACGGTCCAGTTCGCGCCCGCATAAGCCTTGAGCCAGCGAGCGTGCAGATTCGCAAGATAACGAGAGATCGCGTAAGTAGCAACGCGGCAATAACGAGATAGCAAAGAACCACAGAACAGACATCAACTGAACGAGAGCGGGGCTGCGATCCTCTGGGTTGCAGCCCCGTCGTCTTTTTTCGGCTCCTCGCCCGCGGATTATACGGGCTGTAGGGGCGGCTCACGAGCCGCCTTTATACGTTCGATCGCATCAAAGGAGGGCGGCTCGTGAGCCGCCCCTACATGACTCCCTTTCCCCCGTTTCCGTTTTTACGGAAACACTTCGTTTGGCCAGACTTGACAGTCTCGGGTTTATTGGTCATATCATAGCGGTAGGGCGAAGCAGGACCCGAGAGGGCAGTGAACCTCAATAGACTTAGGCGGTCATTTTGCTTCACAGCCTCCGACTAACCTCGCCTCCCTGCCACGAAGGTTCTTTAGGAAACGAGCATTGATCGAGAACCTCTAAAGTCAGAAGGAGAACAGATGGCACCGAAGACACGCACGTATGAGGCGCCGAAGGTCGTAACCCTGGGTTCCCAGGAGATCACCTCCGCCCTTGGCCCCTCGCTGTCATGCACTGGCTTCGGCGGCTCCGTTAGCTGCTAGCCAATCGGCAGATTAAGCTGATGCGACTACTCAATTAGATGACGAAGGGAGAGAAGCGGTGAAAGCTAGTCTATTTGTTTCACTGACGTTTGCCATGCTCTTGGCCTGTGCCTTTGCTGTGGCCGACGAGATACTCGTCGAGTTCGTCGCCGGGGATTATACTATCACGGACGTCGAAAACGGCGAGGTCATCCGTCTGGATGACTCAAGCACGGCGGCCCCGCCTGGTTCGCCGATGCTGCCTCACAAGGTCTATAACGTGGCGCTGCCCCCGGACGTTGTCTGGGATTCGCTTGCTGTTTCATTAGTTGAGAAAAGCGACGCAAGTGTTCCGGGCGTTTATGACATCGCGCCGGCGCCGCCAGTTGGGAGGCTAGACGGCAGCGGCGAGTTCGAGTGGGGTGACGCAACGAACATCGTTGACGGCAAGGACGTGGACGTCTATGGGCAGGATGCTCTCCTGCCGGTCAATTGGGTAGAGGTCTCCAGAACGTGTCAGATGCGCAAGTGGAAGTTCGCTCAGGTCCGCTTCAACCCGTTCAGATACAATCCTGTTCAGAGGCAGCTGCTCTTTTGCGAGGAGGTCACCGTGAAGGTCGAGTTCAGTCGCGATGCCGACCTCTTGGACGAGGGCTCGCTGTGGGACACGGTTCTTGACGGGAAGGCGGCCGGGATGTTCATCAACTACCATACAGCCGTGCAGTGGTATAAGCGCGGCACAAAGACACCCCTTGCACTGCCGGATGATACTTACGACTATGTCATTGTCACGACCGAGGCTATCTACGCCGGCAGCAGCAAGCTTGCGGACCTGAAAGCCCATTTGGAGAATAACCTTGGTTTCAGGGTGCTGATCGTAACGGAGAGTCACAGCTACGAGGATGGCGACATTGCAGGCGGCTATGGCGCGAAGACCGGGCAGGACCCCAACGACACGGCGGACAAAATCAGGAAGTGGCTCCAGGACAACTACCAAGAGCCACCGAATGGATATGGCATCGTATATGTGCTGCTGATCGGCGACCCGCGCACGAGCGGCGGTGTCCCGATGAAGACGTGCTATCCCGGAACCGGATACTCCACTCCAACCGATTATTACTTCGCCGACCTAACGGGCGACTGGGACTCGGATGGAGACGAGAAATACGGGGAGAACGGTCAGGACGATGTTGACCTTCAACCTGAGGTCTATGTCGCCCGTATCCCTGTCTATGGCGCAGCCTACTCGACGTTGGACGGAATAATCCAGAAAGAGATCAACTACGACACGGCCAGCGGCAACCTCAACTGGCGTCTGCGTGTTCTGTTCCCGTTGTCCTTCCCCTGGTCCACGCTCGACCCCTCACACTTGGCTCAGTGCATGAAGAGCGAGTATCTCGACGGCAGGGGCTTCTCATACTACGAGATGTATCAGGAGAAACACTCGACTTGCACCAGCGACTATCCGCCGGATGAGCTGCTCGTGGGTAGCTCGAGTTACACCACGCCCGGGGGGTCAGCGTATAATAGATGGAAGGACCACGCCTACGGTATGGTCTGGTGGTTCGGTCACGGGAACGCCACTCTCGCCGCAGTCGGATACGGGTCCAATTGCTCCGACGGCTACCTGTTCTACTCCGGTTGGTGCCCCAATCTTGACGACAGTCATCCGGCGTTCACGTTCCAGATCAGCTGCTCCAACGGGCTGCCCTCGAGCACAACGAACCTCGGGTATTCCCTTTTGAAGCATGGCGCCGTCTGCAGCTGCTCGGCCTCAGCCGTTGCTTATGGCACCGATTACAGCTATGATCACGGCGGCGACTGCTACCGCAACTATGGCTGCTCGCAGGACATAGGCTTCTACTACGGTGAGAAGCTAAGCAACTATGATGCCACAGATAGCACCTGTCTTAACGCCAGGGCCTTCTACGACGCAAAGGCCTATCTCAGCGGCTATGACAGCGACCAGTATGCCTATCACAGCTACTTCGTATTCAACCTCTACGGCTGCCCGCACACGAGGCTTTATGGCGACGCCAATACCTATATCACCCTGGAGAACTTTGAGGCGCACGCCAGAGGTCGAAACATTGTCCTGACCTGGCAGACCGGGACAGAGATCGATAACGCGGGCTTTTTGATCTATCGCTATGACAGCAATGAGCGCAAGGCCATAAGCCGGCTCATTGAGGCGGAAGGCAGCGCGGCTGCCGGCGCCTCATACAGGTTCGTTGACAACAATGTGAGGCCGGGCGTTACGTATCAATACTGGCTGGTTGACATCGACACCAACGGGACGTGGACAGCACATGGTCCAGTTCGCGCTCGCATAAGTCTCGAGGCAGCCAGAATGCGGATGCGCAACAGAATAAGGATTCGAGAGAGTGCCAACGCGGCAATCACGAGATAGCACTAGCATAAACAGCACGATTGACATCAGCGAACGCAAGCGGGGCTGCTTCCCTTTTGGGTTGCGGCCCCGTCGTCTTTCTTGCAAAAGCCTATCGTCATCGATACTGTTGTTCCCGCATTAGACTTGCGGCGTCTTGCACGAGGCTTTAAGCAGAACCACTCGTCGTGAAAGGGAGATAGGATGGCATATACGGGCGATACCCGCGCCGCAGTTCGGCGCGTCGGGCAGTTAGTTGCGCTGATCGCTGTGTTGGTTATGGTTTTGGCTCTAGTCTTTCAAACCGGCTGTTCCGGAGACGACGCCGGGGATTCGGGCCGGGGTGGCAAGTCGAGGCAAGCGTCGGGCAGCGAAGGCGATGCCCCGAATTTCAAGCTGAATTCGCTCGACGGTAAGACCGTGGAGCTGAAGTCGCTTAGGGGCAAGATCGTCGTCATCGACTTCTGGGCCATTTGGTGCCCCCCCTGCCGAATCACGCTCCCGCTTATGAACAAAATCTATGAGAAGACCCGCGGTAAGAACGTCGAGGTGTTCGGTATCTCAACAGACCGCGTGTCATCCCAGAAGGTGAGGAAGTTCGTCGAAAAGAACAACTTATTGATGCCCATTCTTCACGATAGGAACGGAACCGTCTCAAGGAAGTACGGCGTTAGAGGCATCCCGACGATGTTTATCATCGATCAGCAGGGAGACATCTACGACAGACACGTGGGCGCAGACCGATTACTTGACAAAAAGGTGCTTAGAAAGATCGACCAGCTTCTGGGAGAATGATCGCCGTAGGCGTTCCCGGACCTCCGGCTGTAGGGGCGGTTCACGAACCGCCCTTTCGGCGGGCGAATCCGTAGGGGCAGACCTGCGCGTCTGCCGGATATGCGACTTGTCCGCTGCAAGCTTCGGCGAGAGACAGTAATCGTCGAGCGGACGCGCGATAACGTCCCAGCGGAATTCCTCGGCTAGCTGGGCGAGACGCCGCCTATACCCCTCAATCTTCGCCGGCTCCGCGCCTCGAATGTTCAGTATCGCCTCGGCTAGCGCATCGACGTCCTCCTGCTGAACGGTAATACCGACGTCTCGTTCCTTGACGAGGCGCGAGATGTAGTCGCCGTGGGTCATGATCATCGGCAGTCCGGCCCAGATGTAATCGAGCGCTCGCGTCCGTATCGAGAATCTGTTCTCGACATGATCGAAATGGGTTGAGACGCCGGCGTCCGCCTCAAGCAGGAAGTTCTGCCGCATCTCATACGGAACCCACTCCTGATTGAAGAAGACCGATTTGCCCAGCAGGTCAAGCTCATTGGCGAGGGATTTGGCCTCGTTTGCGACGCGGAATTGCTCCTTGGGCATGGCGGGATGCGGATGCTTGACGCCAAGAAAGAAGAGCCTGATTGCTTTGCCCGCCTCGGACACACGGCCCATCGCGCGGATCAGCGTGAACGGGTCGAACCAGTTCCAGATGCCGCCGGCCCAGATCAGCACGAAATCGTCTTGCGCGATGCCTTTGACGACCCCTTTCAGAACTTGTGTCGTGTGACGCGGAGGCTTACCAGAGACGCCAAACGGAATTGTGCAGACCAGGCTGTTGAGGCTCTTGTCCGAGCCATAGGTCTTTGGGTTGATCCTTCCGAGCGCGGCAAGCATGCCTATCCAGAACGATCGTTGGTCCTGGGTCCCCGCAATGAAGAAATCGCCTGTGAGCAGCTGGTCCTTCAGGACGGCGAGGTCCGATTCGAATTGTGACCATGTCCCCTCGCCCTGATAGACCTCGAGCTTCTCGAGCACGAACGGGTCATAGAGGTCCATGACAAGCGGCTTGCCTAGCGCCTTTAGGAAAGGGTAGATAGCAAGCGTGTAAGGCGGAAGCACAATCACATCGCTTCGTTCGGCGAGCGCCCGGAGCACTTCTGGGTCTCGCCTAAACGGCGCCATCGAGAATCCCTCGGCGGAGATATCCGGCTCGTTCTCACAGGCAAGCGTTACCTCATGCCGAGGGCAGAGAGCCTTGCCGAGCTCGAAGCAGCGTATCGCCGGGCCCGCCATCCTCTTTGATACGTAGTCGTTGCTGATGAGAAGAACCCGACTCAATGCCTCACCTCAAGTCATTCTTGGGAGCAGCGAGAAGCAATCCCCACAGATTGTAGGGGCAGGACCTTCGCGCCCAATTGTGACCCAGCCTTCTCAGTCGCACCAGTCCAAGCCATCCTCCGAGCGCCTGATCGCACCGGTTATCTTGTCGCGAATCTCGTCGTCCGTCATCGGCCCCGCAAACACCTCTTCACCGTTGATAAACAAGCCCGATCCGACGCCGAATTCCTCCATGACGGACTTCTCGTCTGTCCGAAACTCGTTGAAGACGGACTCCTCGTCGAATTCTTGTGAAATGCGTCGCCACCTTCTGAGCTGATACAGCCTGTACGGACATTGATTGCTGTAGAAAAAGTCGATGACCGCCTTGCCGGGTTCAGGCTCTCGCTCATAGGATGTTGGCCTCAATTGAGGGTTTTGGACAATTCGGAATTTCTTGACGAGAAGCACCCGTCGGCCTTCCTTGTCAACAACCTTGTAGCCCAAATGCTCGAAGAACGTGTATGGCATGAACCAGAACTCGTGGTCGAGGCCCCACGCGGCGATTCCCTTGGCCTCTGTGTTCTCCTTAACGTCCCGTTCCGCCGCCTCAACCAGCATTCGCCCGTAGCCCTTGCCTTTCATGCTGCCGGGACCGAGGTCCCAGCGATCAACCATCAGGCAATTGACGAAATAAAGGTCTGTGCCCGTGGCGGGGCAGGGAGCCAGCCCTATCGGCTGATACTCTATGAACCCGGCAGGTTTGTCATCTTCAAAGAGCAGTTGCGCGCGCAGGCCCCGCTTCATCATAGACTTGAGCCACTTCTTCTTGATCGCGGCATCCTTCCTGAGTTCCTCGTCGTCCGTAAGGCAACAACACGATTCAATATCTATGTTGTGGTCCGTTAGCGGCTCAAGTCTAATCTGGGGCAACGCTCGACCTCGCAGACTTCGCCATAGTAGATCGCAGAGCTACGTCGGCTGAACGCGATACTCTCATGACGTGGGGATGGTCTCCATAGATGCGCCCTCATCCTCCTCGCCCTGGCCAATCGGTATCTTTCGCAGCACATCCAGCTCCTCTCGCTGCTCGGCTATCTTCCGTCTCAACTCCTGATTCTCCCGAACGAGCCTGAATTGTGGCCCCATGAGAAAGAGACCCGCCATGAGGCCTCCAATAAAAATGCAGCCCAGAACCAAGAGGTACACGGGCAGCGGGCGGGCCTGCATACCGCCTTGCGGCCCGACTTCATACCCCAAAAGAGGTATTGGCCTGTCCTTGAAATAGTTAATCGGCGCCGTATGGCTGTTCTGCGCCGCAATCCAAGTCAGCACGCCCAGCAGAATTATGAAGCCAAGTATCTTAACCAACCTGCCCATAATCACTCCCCGTTTGTCGCCTCTATTCAGAAATCAAGGCGCCGGCAGCGCGACACCTCTACACAAGACTAAGCATTGAACAGCCTACCGTCAAGCCGGCGGACGCAGGGCGTTTGTATCTCAATTGAAGGCCATCTCTTCGGATTCTGGACATGTAGGGGCGTGGTCTCAGACCCGCCCGTTCTACGTTCTATGATTGCTAAGCTCTCGATGCCAGATTCTGTTCAATCCATAAAGCGGGCGGGTCTGAGACACCGCCCCTACAGCCCAATTCCGACGATTACGTCGCGAATGAAGACGATGTTCGTTGATTTTGAAAACCAGCCGAATCTGATGTATCATTGCCCCGCGTATGGGCCGCGAAATCCCCACCAATGGACTTATTGGACAGCCTCTTCCGGTTGCGGGATTGCGATGAGTCGGGGAATAACTTCTCCCTCACCCACCTAGCAATCTAGAATCACACCCGAGGCAGGGAGTTTCCCCATAGGGAAAGGGGGCATTGGCGCCGCCTTTTCAACAGGACTCGAGGTCGCCCGCTCAGACCTCCGTGCCGCCGACCGGCAGATCAATGCCGGCCATTGATGCAGGTCAGGACCTCGTCAACCTGGAACGGTTTCGTGATAACGCGATTGATGCCGGCGGACTTGAGCTTGTCCTCGTCAAAATGTATCCCCCATCCAGTTGCCAGGATCACGATAGTCTCCGGCCTGAGCTCTTTCACCTTTCTGGCGACCTCCCAGCCGCTCATGTGCGGCATACCAAGGTCTGTGATCACATAGTGATAGTTACCCCGCTTGCACTTCCGAATCCCCTCCTCGCCCGACGAGGCGATGTCAACTTCGTGACCCTCTCCGGCCAGCATGTCAACCAAAAGATTCCTTATGGCCGCCTCGTCATCAATTATGAGAACGCGGGCCTTGACCAAGGCCGGTTCCGGCTGGATATGTTCTATCTTCGGACGCTCGGCCTCCCTGAAATCGTCCAGCAGCGCAGGTATCTGGACCCTGAACTCTGTGAACTCGCCCAACTCGCTCTTGACGTCAATCGCCCCCCCGTGCCGTTGCACTATCCCGAGAACTATCGATAACCCAAGCCCGCTGTTCGTGGGCTCTCTCGTGGTAAAAAACGGGTCGAATATCTTGTCCGTTGCCTCGGGCGATATCCCCTCGCCGCTGTCCCTAACAAGCACATTAACGTTGCCGCCCCGGGCCCCCGTCTCAAGAGCGATACGGCCACCTTCCGGCATGGCGTCTATCGCATTGTTGATGAGATTGACGAATATCTCGCGCAGTTCTGACGGTTTGCCCGCGACCCTGGGGATATTCGACTTTGTGAGTTTCATCTCAACAACAAATCCCTCAACCTGCATCTGATCCTTCCAGCGAGGCTTGGTTATGCCGATGGAATCCTCAATGATCTCGTTGAGATCGACCGGCACGAACGAAGACTTGTCTCCAACCTTTGCGAACTCCTGGATGCGGCGCACGGTCTCGGCGCCATCGAGCGCGGTCCGCTCGATTATCTCGAGGTTCCGCTTCGTGCCGGGGTCGCTTCCGCCAATCATCCTGATCAACATCTGTGCTCGGCCGAGGATGACCCCCAGAAGGTTATTGAAGTCATGAGCAACGCCCGATGCCATCTCGCCCAGGGCCTTGAGTTTGTCCGCCCTGGCAAGCTGCACCGAAAGCTGGGTCTTCTCAGTTATGTCCTTGAGCGAGACCAAAACCTCTGGTTCGCGGCCGGGCGCCTTTAGCGGGCACGCGAAAACCTCCAAGAATCGCTCCGAACCATCCTGATCTGCTTGCTGATGGACGACGCTTATCGAATGATCTTTGGCCAAGACCTCCCTTATCGGGCAACTTGTCTTCTGGCCGTTACACGGCTTGTCCCTGCCATAGAATACCTCATAACAGCACCGACCGAAGACCTTGTCCTCCAAGGTCTCTCCCACCAACTTGAGAAGGTTCGTGTTCGCTCTCTTGACGCTGTAATCAGAGCCGACGATCATGACAGCCTCGCTAAGCCCGTTGAGAACCGCCTCGAGGTATGATTCCTCCGCAATAGCCGTCTGTGTACCTCCCAACGCCCCTTGAGACGTAGATGCATTATCATTACACATAACCAGAATCTGTTCCTCACCGCCGGAGTTCACAGCAAACCCACACATTGGAACCTCAGCAATCTCATCTTGCGAACCTCTAAGCAACATCTCTGTCCTCGCGCTGCCGGCCGCCAGGACGGCCTCAATAAAGGCCTTCGTCTTATCCTGGGATTGCTCGCAAAAGATCGCGTCGAGTCTTCTGCCGGACAGATGGCCAAACGTCGGAACTTGAAGAAGACAGCAGAACGCGGGGTTGGCGGTTACAAGACGGCCTCCTGCATCAGCCACAAACGCAGGAATAGGCAGGGCGCCGAGCAATCCGTTAGAAAGGGGAAATCTCCCGGGCGCAGATACGTCGGGCATGTCTTCTTCAGACCCAACTGAGGTGCGAAGGTGTCTTGCGAAGAACCCCAAGACCAAGAGCGAAAGCACTGCGGCAATAATCGAAAGAGCCAGTGGCAACACCATTGGATATTCTTGCTTTTTGACCAGAACGTTAGCGCCGGCAATTGGATGTAGAGAGCAAAGGGCCAAATTGCGATCGAGAAACGTGAATGGCGCCACGACCATTTGAATTACTCTCGGCTCTTTCCGGTCGGTTTGAGCTGGTTCAGTTAGTTGCAGGACTCCAGCAATGCGCGCGCTCACCAGACCTGTAAGCGACGATACAATAGAAGTGGCGCCGTCGCTGAGAACCAGGCTTGTATCCCAGCCAACGAAATCGGGCAGTCCCTCGTTCGAAAGAGAGAACTGCCCCTCCTCGTCGAGGACGAATATCTTCTGCCTCAGTGATGGCGGGACCATCCGTCCGACCCACTCGAGATCGATCGCGCCGACAACGGAGTATATGTGGGAGCCATCTTTGAACACAGGGAAAGCGACCCACAAGCCCCGACTTTCGCCTCGAGGCGAGACGATCGACGAGGCGACGGCCCTCTTCTCGCGCACGGAGCGTCTTATTAAACGGAAAACTGACGGGCCAACGAATGTTGCGCCATTCGACAGGGCTGACTCGGGATATGTTCTGAATACCCCACCTTGGTTGTTCACCCACAGAATCTGTTGGACGAACTCAGCTGTGAGTATATCCAGCTTAACCCAATCGAAACCCTGTTCTTCTGCGTTCTTACTCTCAAGCAGACTGTTTTCATCAGAGATCAATTCAAGCTGCGTGACGACGTGGTCAAGCTGTCGCTCAAGGAGCTTTGCCGCGAGAATGAGAGAGTTAAGCTGTGCTTTCCTTGTGTGCTGTGCGTCCGGTTGAGCACCTGCCGCAGCAAGGGCAAAACCCACCAAAACGGCGACTAATACGCAAACAACGTTAAACGGCCGTATTCTTCGGGGCATCTCACTTCAAGAATAGCAAATACGAAATATGACCGCAAAAACCATTCACTCCGCAAGAGCACTTATCGTCAGAACAGTTACGTTTTCCTAGTTGATTGTTGTCGCACAGCAATCAAACTGCGAGCCCAGTGACTCTGCGTATGGTTCTACGTTGGTTTAACCTGTTCTTTAGCGCACTGACGAAGTTGTAGGCTAGCCGCCCTGGGTGGTTCCCTGCGATTAGCGGAGCAGGTTCCACCTGGACACTAGTTTTCGCATTTTTCGATTGAGTAGTGTTGGGTTGTTGCCTGTGCTGGGTGATTTTGGGTAAGGAATAAGTGGAATTAGGGTTGACGTGATGCTGCGTTTCGGTTCCCCAAAGGGGGACCACAATAGTAGCCGTAGGTGCAACCTACGGAATGCGTTCACGCCGGTATTCTCGCGACCCTGAAGGGGTCGAACAGCCTATCCACAGGGCTATGTTCAGCCATTTCAGGGATGCAGGAAGAACGCCCTCAGTCAAGCAGGTCCGACTACGATTATGAAAACTCCTCTCACCTGGACCCTTCTTTTTTTGAGGCAGTTCGGCATAATAGCATACATAGCCCTCGGAATTGTGCAGCGAATAGGTGCCAAAATGCTCAAATATGATTCAAGAATTAGAGTATTACTCGTCCTTTCCGACCTCTTTGCGACGTTTATATCCATCATTCTCACCTACTGGATCAGGGTTGATCTTCTTGAAAGCACCCCATTCGTTGCGCCGTTCCTGCACGACATAACAGTCTATCTTTGGACAATCCCTTTTGTGTGCGTGCTCTGGGTCTGCATATTCTCGGCCAAAGGCCTCTATCGACCACGAAGAGGAATCTCCAGAATGGGAGAGTTTAGGGAGATAGTGCGGGCAATTACATTCGGCGTCATAATAATAATGGCTGCGTCTTTCCTTCGGAAATTCGACTATTCAAGGCTCATAGTTCTCTCTTTCTGGGTATGCAACATAGTAATCACTGGCGCTTTCCGAGCCATAATCAGACACTCCCAGCGAAAATGGATGCTCAAAGGACATGGCAAGAGCAGCGTTATAGTAGTTGGAACCGGTGAGACTGCACGTCTGATTATCGACAGAATGAGAAGAGCACAGGACCTTGGTTACGAGATTGTGGGCATCGTTGATGATGATAAATCACTGAATGAGAACGAAAACGTCATGGGGGTCCCTTTTCTTGGTTACACCGAATACCTACCAGAAATAATCAAGAAGTATGAAGCAAAAGAAGTTTTCTTCGCAAAACCAAACATGAATCACGAGCAAATGTTAAACACAGTCGCGAGCTGTGAAGAGACCGGCGCCTCGTTCAGGATCGCGTCAGACCTATTTGAGATTGTCACGGGAAAAACTGAGATAGACAACGTCGCCGACACCCCAATTATCGATCTGACTGGACCGAGAATAGGCCTTTGGAGACGTATGTCAAAGGATATAATGGATTTCTGTTTAGCGACTGTGTTCTTAATTATATCTCTTCCTTTTTGGGCACTCATATCACTTGCGATCAAACTCGATACAAAAGGACCCATATTCTTTAAGCAACGTAGGGTTGGTGAGAAAGGCAAAGAGTTTACAATCTATAAGTTCCGAACAATGTTTTATGATGTCGATACATTTGAACATTCGCCAACCCACAAGATGGATGAAAGAATCACAAGGGTAGGAAAAGCACTGAGGCGAACGAGTCTCGACGAACTTCCGCAACTTCTAAATGTCTTAAAACGACACATGAGCCTAGTTGGTCCAAGGCCAGAGATGCCATTTATAGTGGCTCAATACGATAAATGGCAGCGAAAACGGTTGGACCTAAAACCGGGCATTACTGGCCTGTGGCAGGTGCTTGGAAGAAAGAACCTCCCGCTTGAGCAAAATCTACAATACGACTTCTATTATATAAAGAACCGGACCACTCTTATGGATCTGGTGATTCTGCTGAAAACTATTAAAGTGGTTATTATCGGTAAAGGAGCTTATTAAGTACTTTAATCATCAACATTATAATAAGTTCTGTTAGGACTGTTAGATTACCTTGTATTGACATTTCCTTGCTAAATCCTGGCTGCTAAAGCAGATGTTAATCTTGCCATACCTTCCCTGAGCGGAACCTAAAGCGTTTTTATCCTTGAACGCACTACTAGCTGGGGTTCTAATTCTAACGGTTGTTTAACAGCTCTTTATCTTTTTGTGAGGGCTTTTTTCAGATCAGGACCGTAGAATAGGTCCAACCGGGTACTTACAGATCATTTACATATCAGCTGTAGGTAACCTACCTTGCTAGACTTACCTTTGTTTTTGAGGTGATATTCTTGGCTGTGATAGGTCCTTCCCTCAAGATGGTCGCTTTATTAGTTGACAGGTCAATGACAGTACTTGGACAGGGGTTTATTAATTCACCAATATCAAAGATTATATCAACGTCGTTCAATATATAACTTGGAATAGACCCTAGGTTTCGTGGAGGCGCTGATCCAGGGTCATTTGCGCTCGTGGACCACAAAGGGCAGTTTACTTTTTCCACTATTTCTCTCAATATGTCTGAAGCAGGTACCCGGATGGCTATGCTTTTGCTCGTGTGTGCTATTGGGCAGGATTCTAGCTGCCGGAATGGAACCACGACTGAGATGGGTCCGGGCCAGAAGGCGTCCGTGATTAGCATAGCCTCCTGGCTCCATTTTCTTGAGTAGGATATCGCTGTTTTGACGTCTCTCACGATGAGAATGAACTTTTTTGAGGGGCCGCGCTTTTTGATTCGCCTCAGCTTTTTAGTTGCCTCATTTGAGGTGGCTAGACAGCTCAACCCGTAACAGGTGTCAGAGGGGACACATACTATCCCACCAGCTTTGAGTTTTGCCACGACTTGGGCAATTGCCTCACTCTTTTGGCCTTGTCGGTTGAGCCTAACAGTCGTTCCCATTTCGCTATCGCAGGCTAGGTAGTTGACATATTTTGGGCTGTTTGTTACCTTTTTGAACGTGTTTGGCATAATACAGGTTTTGACGAAATAGTCTATGGGTCGTAGGTTCAATGCTTACTAGAGTAATTCCTCGCTTCAAGCCTTCGCTCTCGTGTGATGAGCTGTTCACCGTTTTCAGGCAGGTTCTTAGTGATAAGGCGTTCACAGACGTGACCCTCGGATACTTTGAGAGGGAGTTTGCTACGTATATCGGTGTATCGGATGCAATTGCCGTCCCGTCAGCTAGAATGGGGCTCAACCTGGTGCTTTCGGCGTTGCAACTGAATAAGGGTGACGAGATTATTTTGCCGTCTTTGACGTTTTTTAGCATACCGGCGATGATCCGCTACATGGGGTTCGTGCCTATCTTCGTTGATATTGTTCCGACGACGTATCTGATCGATCTCGAGCGGGTACAGGAGAGAATAACTGCCAAGACCCGCGCTATTATCCCAACGCATCTTTACGGCCAGCCAGTCAACATGGACCGTGTTTGCGAGATAGCAAAGAAGCATAACCTGCTCATTATCGAGGACTGCGCTCAGTCATGTGGGGCGCGTTTTAAGGGCCAAAGAACGGGCAGCTTCGGGGACATAGGATACTACACTTTTGGTCCGACGAAGCCTTTTACAACACTTGGCGGTGGGATGATCACGGTCAAAGACCCCAAAGTCGCGCACAAGATAAGGGGAGCAATGCAGGACTTCGCGCCTGTGTCGCGAGTTAGCGTCTTAAAAGCTGCGGTCAAGGGTGCAGCTATGAAGGCGGCGACGAATCGTTGTGTGTTCGGCGCCTTCTTATGGCCGGCGCTTCGGGCGCTTCGGGTCTTCGGTAAGGACCCGATCGAGGAATCGTTCAGGGAGCCTGTTGAACCAACGACAGGTATCCCGAGTCATTATTTCAAGAAAATGACGTCGGTTCAGGGGGATGTTGGCGCCTCACAGCTTCGTCGGATAGACGGTCTGTCAGCGATAAGGCACAGAAACGGAAAGTATCTCACGGAAAGGCTTGAAGGGGCGCAGGACCTTGTTGTCCCGACGATTAACGAGGACGCCGAGCATATATTCACAAGTTTTGTGGTTCAAACCTCCAACAGAGAGTATTTGGCGCGGGAACTTCTCAGAAGAGGTGTTGACACGGCCACAGGTTATATGAGCGCTTGTTCAGACCTTGACATGTTCAAAGACAGTCATTTTGAATGTCCCAACGCAACGACGGCGGTTGCGAATATGCTTCATTTACCTGTTTATCACACATTGAAGGTGAAAGAGCTTGAATACATAGCATCCAGCGTGCTCAGGGTCATGAACGTGGCCTAGTAAGCAGCGATTCAAGTGGGTACCAAGAGGGAGGAAACTGAATGAAGGAGTATGAGGTAGTCTCTTGCTCTTCCGAGCTGAGCTCTCGCAAAATGGCTAGAACCGCTACGCAAGAGATCAATGATCATGTTAGGGAGGGATGGGAGGTTTACGCGATAACGAGCACGTTAAACTCGATAAACATTGTATTTGTTAGAGAGAAGGAATAGCCACCGGTCGTAGCTCCAACAGGGTTTAGCACCTAACCTGAGTTACACCCGTAGTAAACCCATCCATGTTACAGTGGGGCTGTGGCGCAGTTGGGAGCGCATTTGTCTGGCAGACAAAGGGTCGCGGGTTCGAATCCCGCCAGCTCCACCAGATTTGGTCACGATCTGCGCCCGCCTGCGTTTTCCACTCCACGTTATTGCATATAGTAGTATTATGACGCAGCCACGGTCAGTTGCCGTTCAATGAATTTCCAGCAATCGCTTGACTACCTTTACAGTTTCGTTGATTTCGAGCGGACCTCACGTTTCACGTATGATACTCGGACCCTTGACCTTGAGGCCTTTCTCGAGCTTCTAGCTCTGCTTTCGAGTCCACAGACGAACTTCGATATTGTCCACGTGGCTGGCACCAAGGGGAAGGGCTCGACGTGTGCGATGCTCGCCTCGGTGCTCAAGAGCTCGATGCTCAAGGTCGGGCTCTTCACATCTCCGCATTTGCTCAATGTGCGTGAGCGGGTCCAGGTAGATGGCGAGTGGATATCCGAGGATGCGTTCGCGTCGATTCTCTCGGAGATCGAGCCGGTTCAGACACGCCTCGGCGTCAGGAGGCGTTCATATAGAACGACCTTTGAGCTTCTGACCGCCACTGCGCTAATGCACTTTCGAAAGCAGGAAGTTGATGTAGCTGTTCTGGAGACTGGACTTGGGGGGAGGCTTGACGCAACCAACGTAGTGGACCCCAGGTTGTGCGTTATGACGAGGATCGGCTACGATCATACGGGGGTGCTTGGCGAGAAGCTCTCTGCCATAGCGTCCGAAAAGGCGGGGATAATCAAACAGGGGACGCCGGTTGTGGTCGGGCCTCAGGTGCCTGAGGCGCTCGGAGTGATAATGGATGCGGCCAAGTCAAAGAGCAGTCCAGTTGTGGATGTTGCGCGCGAGTTCAAGTTTGAATCGGAGGCTGCCGAGACATCTCAGACGCTCTCCATCGAGGGCAGAGGCCTGCGAATTGATGACATAGAGCTGCCCCTGCTCGGGGCGCATCAGGCGGAGAACGCTTGTTGCGCAGTGGCCGCGTCACAGGTGCTGTCTCAGGAGCTTAAGTCTGTTGATGTAGGGAGTATCCGGCGGGGCCTTTCGCAGGTTCGATTGATGGGGCGTGTAGAGGTTCTAAAGAGGCGCCCCTGGGTGGTACTGGACTGCGCCCACAATCAGGACTCGGCTGAGGCGCTGGTCCGCACGTTACGAGACGTGTGTGCGCCAGCAAGGAGAATCGCCATAGTCGGCGTGTCCAGCAACAAGGACGCAGAGAGGATGTTGGCCGTTCTGATGCGCTATTTCGACAGGTTTCTCGTAACAAAGGCAGACACAAAGCGAGCGATGCCGCCTGAGCAGCTCGGCGACACTCTGCGGGGCCTTGGCGCGCAGGTTGACGTTTTCGACCGAGCAGCTAATGCAGCGGCAGCTGGGTGTTCCATGATCGGTTCGGACGATATGTTGTGTGTTACGGGCTCGGTCTATCTGGCTGGCGAGCTGCGGCCTATGCTGGTCCAGAAAGCGGAGGGACTGGGCTGATGGTCAGGTTTTCGGCAGCCTTCTTTCTCTGCGCGTCGATTGTGGCGGCTTTTGTGCTGGCGGTCTTCGGTTACACGGTTTCTATCCCGTTGTCCGCGGAGGACCTTCAGGTATATGTCAATTACATGTTCTTTACATCTGACGACCTTGTTCCCGAGGCGTTCTACGGCAATGCATTTGGCATCTTGCCGGGAGAGTTCGTGCATAAGTTCGGGCGGCAGCCAGATGAGGTTGGCGGTGTATACCGGCCACTGTCAGCGTCCCTGATGGCGCTTGATTATGCCATCTGCGGAACTGAATCGACCTGCTATCACATAACGAACCTGCTGCTTCAGGTCGCCTGCTCCATCGCGGTTCTGGCGCTCGCCTGGCATCTCTCTCACGGCTCGGTTCCGATATCCTTGGCCGCGGCGCTGCTGTTTTCTGTCAACCCAACCCACTCGCTCTCGCAGGTGGTCATGCTCCAGCGGTCGGATATACTCTGCACGCTTTTCTACGTCTTGTCTGTTCTGTTCTTTGCCCGTCACGTTGACCAAAGGCGCGACAGCAGGTCGAGCACAAATTACGTGTTTTGCGCGGTATTCATGGTTTTGTGCTTCATGTCCAAGGAGATGGCGGCGACCCTCCCTATCGCATTTCTCTTGTATGACCTTGTGACTCGATTCGAGAATCCTTTTAGACTGTCGGTGGCCCAGAGGCTTTCGAGGCGCCACGCGCTCTTCTTCGGGATATTGGTCGGCTACCTTCTGTTCAGGCTAGTAGCCTTCGGCGGAGTAGGAGGCTATCCGGGATTTACTCTCGACAAGGGCATCGAAAAGCCGGCAGCTCTTGTGTTTGGGCGGCACAACATCACCAACGCGATCTCCGGCCTCAACCATTTGTTCGGCGTTGTTTCGAGCTCGAGATTCGTTCGCTATTCTCTGTTGGCCGTGATTTTCGCACCACTTCTCTTTCGCGTGAACAGGCGAGTCAAGTTCGCGCTCCTGATGAGCGCAGTGGCTATGCTGCCGGTGCTGACGCAGGCGTCGATATCGCCTCTTTACATGTTTCTGTCCTCCGCTTGGTTCTCAGTCGGCGTTGCCGCATCGCTTTGGTGGCTGCTTGAGCGGCTAGTCAAACGGCGAGTGGCGACGATCGTTTTCGCTGTGCTCGTCGGGCTGGCCGCTTTTTCGTCCGCCTCAAAGGTGTTTGCGGAGATCGCCGTGTGCGAGAGAAGGATAGAGTTTGCTTACCGCACCGCGGCCCAAATAACAGAGCTTATCTCTACGATGCCGAAAGGCGCCAAGCTGTTCTTAGTTACACCGACTATGGTGGAGAGCTCGGGTCGCGTCGATTTCGATCCTGCGATTGAGGCGATCTTACGTGTCAAAGAAAACGATCATTCGCTGAAGCTCTGGCCCATCCCGCTGAACGTTGAATACGATGAGCTCATGGAGCTTCTTCAGGCGGCGGCCTTTGATATGGAACAGATCGATGTTGACGAGAAGACCTATTTTCTGGGGAACCTCTCCGGAGAGCTGAGGCTTCGGACGGACATTCTCAACTGCTTCAAGTCGAGAGCGGCGCTTCGTTCTGTGCCCGGCCGCAAGCCGGGGGACTACTACGGCTGGGTCTTCGATCAATCACTTTTTGGCTGGACTGTGACTGACGCGACAGGTGCGCCCATCGGGGCAGAGCTTTTAAGCGGCAACCTCGTCTTCACGACCTCGGACGGCCCGGTATTCGTCGTCTCGCCCCGCCTCGAACTGAACACAAAGAGGGTAGATAGATTCGCGTTTGGAGCGAGAATCGAGCGAACCGACGGCCCCAGCGAGTTTCCCGTTTACGTTGAGTGGGTCAGTGGGACGTATCCCGACTGGTCGAGAGAGCAGTCGCGAACCGTGATGTTGAGAAATGATGGCGAGTTTCACGACTACGTAGCGGAGCCCGGCAAGGACTTCCACTGGGTGACGGCCAGTAACGGGACCAGGATGCGCATTCACTTCCCGTCGATGCGGGCCAGGGTGCACCTGATGGACATCGCGATCTATTATAGTGGGGTACCGAGGCATAGAAGGGATTAAGCCCCGGCTCAGGCTGGATAGCGTCGTCGGGCACCGCAGCTATTTCCAAAATACCTGTCCCACCGGGGCTTTTGCCAAATCCCATCAGAGAGCATTCGCAGCAGCCCTCGTCTCGTTAAATATGCCGAAAATATGGCCTTTTGTCAATCTTGGGATGAGTCCACGAAGACGCGGAGGACATGAGAGGGGGAACTCAGCGACAAAGACCTCTTCGTGGTTCTTCGTGAACTTAGTGGATGGAAAACTACGATCAATCCACCAAGGACACGAAGGCGCACGAAGGTCCCTGGCAGGCTAGAAAGCCCGCCCTACACCGCTAACTTGTCCGCCAGAGCCTGGCGACCGCGGAACTGTCAACCCCCAACTGCGAACTGAGCAAGCGCGATGTCGCCGAAGGCCCTGAACTGGCTTGTGTGCATCGCCGCCGCGGCGATCGTTCTGAACCTCATCGCCGACCTGCTCCTCCCGCCGCTCAAGGAGCTGTCAAGGCGGTGTCTTGAGTGCCATCTTCCGATCGAGGTGGAAGAGGTCCATCCAAATCCTGCCCGACTTCTGACAGGACTAATTGTAGCAGTCTGGTTCTATCTGGCCAGATATGCAGCACCCGACGTGAGGGATGCAATCCACAATATAATTGTACCGTAGGCCGCTCTGGAACAGCCTGGCGCGGGACAGATAAAGCATCTTGTGGCAAGGGCCCTCAATCTCAGTGGCATATAAGGACATCGCATCCCAACTCGCGCCATTATCGAAGGAGATCCAGATGGCGCCAGGATCGTGATTGCAGCATAGGTCGCTTTGCACCAGGTGGCTTACGCCGAATTGCACCTCGCACTGACCCGGGACATCGCTTTTGGTCTCCTCCAGGACGCAGAAGTCGCAGAGGCACCTTTGCGGTAGGAAAGTCCACTCGGCGCTTGCCAGGTTGCTGACGGCGTCCTCTGTGCCCTGTCCATAGAACATCGCGAACCAGGTGTATGCGCCGCCTGGCAGACTGTCCGGCAGCGCCATGTCGAAGAACACATAGTCACTGATCGAGAAGCCCTGCGGCATTGGCGTCATCCAGTATCCGGGGCTCATCTCCGAGCTAAATCCCGGCCAGAAGAACAGAGAGCCGTCCGGCAGCATTATCGCGACGTAGAGGTCAACGTCGATGTCGCCTCCGGTATTGGTCGCTGAGATTCTGGCGACGTGGGTCTCCCCGGCAACGTATTGGCTCTGGTCCGTTGAGAGCGAGAGTTCGATAGGCGGCCCCGCGTCTTCCTGGTAGGCGTGAAGCGACTTGCCCGCAAACGCGCAGACCACCCGGTCTTCCTCCCAGGGGTCGATGGCCAACTTCACTAGAGCAACATCCTCAAGCTCCGGGCACTCGATCCAGTTCCACTGAAGGCCCGTGGGGTCCAGTTGGTAAAGCCCGAACCCGGGCTCTACGCCTGCGGTATATCCTGAGGCAGCATACACTTTTGCGGGGTCTCTTGGGTGAATCGCCATGTCTTTAACGTTTGTGCAGATCAGGCCTTCGGACAAGGGGGAGAACATCACTCCGCCATTCGTTGTCCTCTGAATACCATGGCCCCCCCCCAAATAGACTGTGTCGGGGTCGTCCGGGCTTATCGCCATGCACCGGAAGCCGTGTTCCATGGTGGCAACTGTGGCCCAGCTCTGGGCGGCGTCAGTCGTCTTGTAGAAATCGCTGGCTCCAAACATGCCTCCGAGCCCTACCCAAAGAACGTTTGGATCGCTCGGCGCAATTGATATCAACCAGACCTCGTTTCCGTCTAGGGCCAGACCCGAGTTCGATTCCTCCCAGCTCTCGCCGCGGTCCCGGGATACTATGACGCCTCGCCGCGAGGTGCCAAGGTACAGGCTGTTCCCGTTTTCAGGGTCGATCGCCAGACCTTTTGAGCCGCAGTCCGTCTCAAACACGGTTTGCCAGGTCCCGTCATTACCCATATCCGTGGACCTGATGAGTTTGAAACCCGTCCAGGCATAGACCGTGGCGTCCTCGGTCGGGTCAAGAGCTATCCAGCTGACGTTAAGATCAATGGTCGTGCCCGTCACGCCCAGAAGCTGCCAGTCGGTATCCTGCGTCCTCCTGAAAACGCCGCCGTGGGTGTCAGTGAATATCAGGCCAGGCACCCGATCGCTAGCCTCTATACCGTTGACGCTCCAGGCGGATATCCCCTGATTGGATGGGTACCATGATGCGCCAGCATCCTCTGTGCGGTATATGCCAAGACGCGCGGCAAGCCAAGCGTCGAGCGGCGACTGGGACGAGACGACCAAGTCCCCGCTCACGTAGCCGCCGATCACAAGTCCGTCCTGCCGGGTCTCCCAGCTCGCGCCGGAGTCCGGACTTATGGCAAGTCCAAACCGCCCGGCAGCGTAAATCACGCTCGGGGCGGATGACGCGATCGCTACTCGGTCCGTGTCCTCTTGCCAGATCGTCTCCCACGTGGACCCACCGTCGATCGACCTAAAGACCCCCGCCTCGCCGCAGGCATAGACGTTCATGCGGTTGTTCCACTCGATCGCGACCCTCTTAACGCAAAGCTCTGGCTGCGGCAAATCGAGCTCCTGCCAACCTGACGCCAGGTCCTCCGAACGATAAAGCCCCTGGTTCTGCCCGCACGCGAAGTAATACCGGGCCTGCCCGGGAGCGCTGCACGTGAAGAAAGCAGTTGTAGTCGTTGTGGGAATGCCCTCGCCCATTCTCTGCCAATCCGTCAGGCCGTCCTCCGAGGCAAAAAGCCCTTCAGAAGTGCAGGCCACCAGAGACCGATCCTCGAGCGTATGGCTTGTGAAACAGAGCCAATGAACCTCGTTGTCGGTAAAAACATCGTCCGTGACCTGCTGCCAGCTTTGGCCTCCGTCGCTCGAGACAAGGGGATAACTCAAGCCTAAGTAGAACGCTGCTGCCACCGCCTCGTCTCCGGCCCCTGCTACTGCAATGCAGTTCATCATAGCTGTTGCGCCCGCCGGAAGCTCGCGCCACGTCGCAGCTGCGTCGTCGGTCTTCAAGAGGTGGGGCCCGCAGCCGGCGAACAACACATCCGGAGCAAGAGGCGCCTGGCCCAGGCAGATGATCGTTCCGCCCCAGGGACCTATCGGCTGCCAAGTTCCACTCGTGCCGAGCTGGACCAGGCCAGCAACGACCACCAAGACCCATACGGATACTAAACACAGTCGAAACACTCCATAAATCATCATCATAACCTCCCTTAAGTTCGATTAGTTCTCTACTTCGGCCTTAAACGGCGCGAGCAGAGGTGGCGGGTGGGCCAGCCCCGCCACTCTCTGTGCGAAATCCTATTCTCCGCACACTGGCTCTACCCAGCCAGATATCAGACAGCTGGCGTGCGCATCGCAATCGACAGTATAGTTGTATATTACACCACGCTTGAGCTGGATGCCGCTGACCATATAGACCATCTTGTCGCAAGGGTCGAAAGCCTCAGTGTGATGCAGGTCCATCTCATGCCAAGTCGCGCCAGTATCGAAAGAGAGTCTGATGGTCCCGGGATCGTGATTGCAGCAATTCATGCTGTTCTCTGCATGTTTTACCCCGAACCCACAGTCGCACCAGCCCGGGTCCTCGGTTTCGAGGGCGTAAACCACCCAGAAATCAGAGAGACAGTCGTCAAATCCACGTGAACGGTCATCTCGAGCGTCCCCAGAATCCTGAGCAGTGACTGAGTTCGATATCGAATCAGAACCGGTGCTCGCCGAGATGGCAAACGCTATCGTGGCTCCGGCAGCTAGCGCAACACCAACCAAAAGAAGTTTTTTCAACGCATATCACCTCCTCTCATTCTAGCCTTTCCGGGCGCCCCCGAAGCGATTTGGCCCAAGACTGAACGCGGGACGCCGGTTTAGGCAGTCTGTCAACGTCTCTCTCTGACTCTTGATACAGATTTCATCATCCGAGAGGATAATACCAGTCCCCAAGACCCATGTCAACAGCAGAAACCTCCCTTCATGGGGAATCGCAAGACGAAGAGTTATCAGCAGCAATGACGGGATTCAACCAGCCGGAGGCAGGATTGACCGAGGCCCTTCGAGCGCAAACGCGTGCCATTTACAATGGGCTGCACCTTGGGGATATGAT
>CAYZPW010000008.1:0-28943 GCA_964480475.1 uncultured bacterium
CTTGGACGTGCCGATGGGTTTGTGTTAACGGCATATTTCACGAACGAGCATTGGCGTGTCGTAGGGGCGGTGCTTGCCCCGCCCTTTAACCTTGTGAATAGGAGAGAGGCAGTATGAACGGCTTGAATATCCCAGAGAAGGAGGAGAATCTGAGCTGGGAATACGACGAGGAGGCAGACGTTCTCTACATCAGCCTTGGGGAGCCTCAAAAGGCGCTCGGCCTCGACCTAGGCGACGGCGTCATTGTCCGCTACCGCGAAGACATAGGTGAAGTCGTCGGCATCACGATCATTGGCATGAAAGAGAGAAGCCTCCGCGCAATGGGTGAAGCCGGTCGCAGTGCGATCCGTTGACATTTGCACGGTATTGCGCAAGATGATGCTTAAACTGAGCACAAGATGGCCGTATCCCGATATTGTCCCAGAGGATGTTGAATGGCCCAGACGAGCTTGAAGCAAACCACCCGACTGTATATCCTTCTCGCCGAGGTGGCCATACTAATTGCTGCCAACCGGATTGCTTTTGCGCAATGGACTCCTGCCTTCACTGAAAAAGGCTTCTGGTTTTACACGGGCCTCTTGGCTCTAGTTCTGGGCAGTCGCCTTATGACCCCTTTCTATTCGAAGCCGGTCGATGCGGTTTCATATTGTATCCCAGCAGGTATTGCGTTGCTTTTTGTGAGCCATTGGCAGGAATGGGGTGTATCAGAGCGCTACCTTTTCGCAGCTGCGCTGTGCTACTGTTCCGCTGTAACGATCGCGGCTTTCGTTGCGATTCTAACTAAGGACAGCCGGACACAAAGCGTCCTCAGACTGGCGAATTCCCTCCGGATTCTCTCGGAGAAGTGCGGGAATCCACGCGTCGTTTTCGCGGTCCTCGTCCTGTTCGCGGTCTTTGTCTTTCATAGAACGGTTCCCATGGAGATGTTCTGGATAGGTTTGGCCTGGGCGACGACGGGATTGGGGCTAGCAGAATCCGCTGTGAGATTAGGCGAGAAGATCAAGGACACTTGGCAACCAGGACTATCAGCCGCCCTTGTGGGCGAAATAGTTGCCCATCAAACACCGGGGGTGGTGCTGATCCGTCAGACAAGGCCGGAGCTCGCGCCGTTTGGCTCATGTTTGGTTATCAAAGAGCCACACGGTGCGGCCAAGGCAGTCTTGGCCTTGGATTATGTCGGGAGGGACGAAGGGATGCTGCTAAGGGCTATTGAGCCTGCGGAACTGTGGGATACGGAGAAGGTCAATCAAGCGGCTAAGGCTGTCCCCGATGGCGCAGCGGCGCGGATAAACACCAAAGACATATCGGTGCCAGGTGATCTTTCTTCTTCAGCTTCCGATTACTGTCAAGCACTTGTGGGTCTTGTGGCAGCGGACACAAATATCGAACGACTCTACTTCGAGGTCGTTCAAGAGATGGATTTGGAGGAGGGTAGGCTGATCGAAGCTCGGATCAGGACTGACCCCGTCCTCTATCAAATTGTTGACGGGATGACCAAAGAGGAAGTTGTTCGTCAAAAGAACACTCACGGATACGTTAGGGCAAAGGCACATAAGATCGGGCTGTGGGATGAGAAGGAGGGCAAGTTCAAGCACGCCAAGTGGCTTCCGGCTATGAACGCCCCTGTCTTTCTCAAGCACGTCAAGACCTACATCCCGCGCCCGGAAGCGATCGGCCATTTCCCCAAAACGGATTACAGGGTTGGTATCAAGAGCATTCATGAGCTGGTGACGCACAACACAGCGATATTAGGCATTCTTGGTGTTGGGAAATCAATGCTCGGGATCGAACTAGTTGAACGCATGATGGCCGAGAAGATCAAAGTGATCTGCTTGGACCTGACAAACCAATATGCCGACGAACTTAGGCACTTCTACGATCGTCCTTATGAGCTGAAGGCGCTCGATAAGATCGAGAAGGCGGCAAAAGAATACCAAGAGCAATGGGACGATTCTCCTGATAAAGGAGGAAGCGCTCCCTATGTAACCAACGCCATCTACGATGACCTGAAGGAGTTTCTGAATGCTGATAACCCCCGAATGCTCAAAGTATATAACCCTTCACGATTGACTGCGACCAGACAAATGCGCGAGCCCAAGCGAGCGACAGAGGATGGTCAGCATTGGCGGTGGCAAGTGGCTTTGTGGAGCGTTACTCCGGTCGAGATCACCCGGATCATTTCTGAAGCAGCACTTCGTATACTTCAGGACGAAATGACTGATCGAGCGAGAGCGTGTCTCGTTTACGAAGAGGCCCATTCCCTCATTCCTGAGTGGAACTCCGTCGCCTCGGAGGGAGATCGAACTGCTACCAGCGGCACTGCCAGGGCAATCCTCCAGGGACGAAAATACGGTTTGGGGTGTCTCGTCGTTACGCAGCGAACAGCAAGCGTGACTAAGACGATTTTGAATCAGTGCAATACGGTTTTCGCCATGAGGATGTTCGACGAAACCGGCAAGAAGTTTCTTGCCGACTACGTAGGCCAGGATTATTCCAAAGCTCTATCTTCAATACCCGAGCGTCACGCCGTGTTTTTCGGTAAGGCTTCAACTTGTGAGAATCCTGTTCTGATAAGGCTCAACGACCGGCATGAGTTCTTGAACGCTTTCAGAAAGCAGCGTCCACCCCCCGACTTGCCGAAAGACGAGTCCAGCGAGACTGAAGCCGTTGATGGCCAGAATCAGGGTGACGATGACCTGCCATTCTAGAATAAGCACGCACTCTTATTCCTGTCCTCTGAATCCTCCTGAATCCCTTTGGAGGGATCTGCTCGATACCATAATTGGGAAGGCGGAGAGGTAGCTGTTCTGAGGGCAAGCGACCGTTGCCTCATTCGCGTCACACAAATGTGCCGTTCCTCTAATGACGCGCTCCTTTTCCGCAAGGAAGGCTGGAAAGCCCATCCCGCATTGGCCTATACTCATTCTCAATAGGTCAAGGGGGTCAATTTCGAATTGGGGATTGTGGACTGCGCAAGGCGGAAGGATGCTTCGCAAGGCGGAAGGGTGAAGGATGAACGATTTCGGATTGGGGATTGAGGATTGGTGAAGGATTGAGGATGAGGACGACATGACGAATCTGCCAGAGCGACGGGGTGATTCTCAGATTCTCCTCTACCAGACTGAGGATGGCCGGACGCGGATAGAAGTCCACTTGGAAGGCGAGACCGTTTGGCTAACATTGAACCAGATGGCAGCTCTCTTCCAGCGGGACAAGTCAGTTATTTCCAGACACATAGCAAGTGTATTCAGGGAAGGGGAGCTTGATCGTAGTTCAACTGTTGCAGAAATTGCAACAGTTCAGATGGAGGGTGGACGTGAGATTAAGCGAAGTCTTGAGTACTACAATCTCGATGTAATCATATCAGTCGGCTACCGTGTGAAGTCCCACGTGGCCACGCGCTTCCGCATCTGGGCGACCCAGCGATTGCGGGAATACATCGTCAAAGGCTTCGCCTTGGATGACGAACGGCTGAAACAGGCCGGGGGTGGCAGTTACTTTGACGAATTGCTGGCCCGGATTCGCGACATCCGCTCTTCCGAGAAGGTCTTCTGGCGCAAGGTCCTGGCTATATATGCGACGAGCATTGACTACGACCCAAATACCGACATGTCTCGGCAGTTCTTCAAGGTCGTTCAGAATAAGATCCACTGGGCGGCCCACGGGCACACGGCCGCCGAGATCGTAAGTGCGAGGGCAGATGCATCCCGACCGAATATGGGGCTGACCTCATGGAGGGGAAGCAAGCCGACACGGGCCGACATCGACATCGCTAAGAACTACTTGAGCCTCGAGGAACTGGACGTCTTGAACCGAATTGTCTCCATGTATCTGGACTTCGCGGAACTCCAAGCCCTGAACCGAAGGCCCATGTATATGAGCGACTGGATCGCCAAACTAGACGATTTCATGCGTATCAGCGAGCGGGACATCCTGACGCACGCCGGGACAGTGAGCCACGATGAGGCGCTGGAGAAGGCACGAAAGGAGTATGAGGCATATCGGAAGAGGATGCTGGAGGAACCTTCCGCGGTGGAGCGGCATTTTGTTGAGGTCGTGAATGGAGTGAAGCAGTTGGAGAAAAGCAAGCCACGAAAGGCCAAGAAACGCGCCAGATGTGGAAAAGATGAAGGATGAAGGCGGAAGGATGCTCCGGAAGGTTGAAGGCGGAAGGATGAAGGGTGAAGGCCTGTCTAATGAATGACTCATACTTCATATTTCATAATTCAGCCTTAGAATGGCTCATTGACATCAGGGGCGGGATGAGGTCTTGTCCAAGCCGGGTCTATACCGTCGTCTGAGACGAAGAATGTGGCACGGCCCTATCGCAACAACTCTATGAATTCCTCCTTTGAAAGGCCGGCCTGTTCCAAGATTGAAATCAACGTCCCCCTGGGAATCTCCTTTCTATCAGGCACGATGACAAGACGAGTGCTGTCCTTATCTCTTTTCACAAATGCCGAATGACTTCCCTTTCCTCTTCTGGGAGCATGTTCAAAGCCGCTTTTCCGCAGCACGTGGATTATTTCTTTTGAAGATAAGACGGGGAGCTTCGGCATTATCTGGCAAGTTCTACATGGGAAGTGTATTTTTCCCGTGATAGGAGACTCTCTTCCACATCTTCCAGTAATCCGAGGGCTTCCGCGTTTTCAAGATAGAGCTATACTGCCTCCTTAAGATTCTCCGTTGCCTCAATGATTGAATCTCCACAACTGGCAACACCAAGTTCAGGACATTTTGAAACGTAAGCTCCTTTTTCCTTCCAAACTACTACTGTATAATCAAACGTCTTCATATAGCCTCCGTTTTCCACATCACTTTCGTTCAGCTCTTACAGTTCCTCGACTGAGGGAGGGTTATCTACGCCGACGGCGGCAACCTTCTCGATCAAAACAGGCAGCCTATTCTTGCATATTCCCCAAAGTTTTTCGTAGAGGATCTCCCCGTATTCATGGGTAATGATGTTTCGGAGTCCGATGATGGACCTCCATGGGATATCTGGATAGCTGTCTCGCGTCTCAGGCGAAACATTCCGCGCGGCTTCTCCGATGATCTCAAGGTTGCGTTCGACGGCATTGCGGGTTTTACGGTCCTTGAGAAAGTCCTCAAACTGCAGTCCCTTCGTGAACTCAGCAACCGTGCGCGCTGCGTCCAGCATATCCCACAGGCGGGCCATGTCCTTTGTGTCAGGCCGCATAAATCACCTCCCGCGTCCTTAGAATCTCGTATTTCCGCCAGGGATTCCGCAGGGCCTCCTTTTCCACTATATCCACGGAGCGGCCAAAGCGGGCCTCGAGCTCTTCCTTCATGTCCACTATATCGAATACATCCCACTTCGCCGCTGGCTCGAAGCTCACCAGGAAGTCAAGGTCGCTGTTAGGGCCGAAATCGTCCCTAAGCGCCGAACCGAAGATGGACAACTCCCGTATCCGCCACTTACGGCAGAATGACGCCAGCTCCTCATGGTCCAAATTCAGCTGTGAATTCATGGGCCTCCTCTTCTTCATCGGCAAATAGTCATTCAGATGGTAGGTAGCCGCTCCCAGATATTCAATAGGAAAATGCGCTGATTGCGAGCATATTATTGGGTGCACAGTGGGGATTGAGGATTGAGGCTGACTGTTAACTGCCAATCGATAACTGGCGACTGCCAACTGAGAGCAAATGCGAAAACGGATACCAACGATAAGCATTGTGGGGCGGCCGAACGTCGGCAAATCGACGCTTTTTAACCGACTCGTTCGTCGAAGGAAGGCGATTGTGCACGGGACACCGGGCGTCACCCGTGACAGGAACTACGACTTGGCGACGCTCGACGACACTGAGGTCATGCTGGTGGATACCGGCGGCTTCCTGCGAGATGCGCCCGATTCGATCACAAAGGCAGTGGCCCAGCAGGTCGAGTTTGCAATAGCGGAATCTGACGCGATTGCCTTCATGGTTGATGGCCGCACAGGTCTGCTGCCGCAGGACGAGGAGATCGCCGAATACCTGCGGCCAATGGCCGATTCCGTCGTGCTCGTCGTCAACAAGATAGACACGCACAAGCAGGAAGCGGACGCCTCCGATTTCTACCGCCTCGGCTTCGAGAGGCTCTGTCCGATTTCGGCGGAGCACAAGGTTGGGATTGACCCGCTAATCAGCGAGCTGCTAACGCTCGTCGCCCGGGACAAGATGGCGCCCCAGGATGAGGCGGACGAGGCGACGTTCTGTGCCATTGTGGGTCGGCCGAACGTTGGGAAATCGTCGATTGTCAACGCGCTTCTGGGCGAGGAACGCGTGCTCGTGCACGAGGCGGCTGGCACGACACGCGACGCTACCGACAGCCAAGTCCGCGTCGAAAAGCGAGATTACACGCTGATCGACACCGCGGGCATAAGGCGCAGGAGCAAGGTCAGCCAGATTCTGGAGAAGCAGAGCATCATGATCGCCGAACGGAGCATCCGCCGGTCGGACGTTACGCTCCTGGTGCTGGACGCAACCGATCCCGCGACGAGTCAGGACCTGCGCATCGCCTCAATCGTCGTCGAGCAGGGCAAAGGGCTGATAGTCCTCGTCAACAAATGGGACCTGATTGAGAAGGACGACAGGACGATGGGCGCCTTCGTCAAGGACATTCAGGCAAAGATGGCGTTCGCGGCGTTCGCGCCGATTGTCTTCGTCTCAGCCGTCACGAGGCAGCGCCTCCTGAAGATGTTCCCGCTGATCGACGCCGTGAACGCTGAGTGCATGAGGCGAATAAGCACGGGTGTTCTGAACAGGTTCATGCAGGACGAGGTCTTCGGCAAGCACCCGATGATCAAGCGCAAAAGGCCGGTCAAGTTCTACTTCGTGACGCAGGCCTCGGTTCGTCCGCCGACGTTCGCCGTATTCACAAACCGCCCCTCCGACGTTGACGATGCCTACGTCCGCTACATCGAATCGCGCCTGCGCGAGAACTTCGGCTTCGAGGGGGCCCCCTTGCAAGTGTTTATGCGCAAGCACCATTGAGGCGTCTGCATTAGCCGGTTCCGAAGGATGTTGCTCAGCGCTTCAGCACTTCTGCCGGAGTCTTCCGGCCGAGGTCCGTTCGGTCGAAGTCGCTGTCGAAGCTGACGATCGTGAGGCCATGTTTCTCGGCTGCGACGCATTGGTAGGCGTCGTCGAAATCGAGTTTGAACTTACGGGCGGCGTTGGTCATGTCCTGCATGTCTTCGGCAGACAGGCCGATCACTATCGTTCCGGCGTCAAGGATCATATCAGATATGAACCGCTGGAAGAGCTCATGCCTCTTCAGGTGAAAGAGAATAACTCCTATCGAATGAAATGAGAAAGCTGAGATGAAGAGGTCATGCCTGTCCGCAGCTGCAAGGATGGACCGAGCCTCATCGGCCCGCGTCCGATCCAAAATCACTTCAAGAAAAATGTTGGCATCGACTAATAGCCTCATTGCGGCTCGATTCGCCAATCGGAGGCTTTGTGCTGCAATTCAACTGAGGTGTATTTGTCCCTCAAGTCCTTCAAGCCTCCCGCCCAGTCGAATCGGGGCTTGCGCCGCGGTCTGTTTGTGTGTTTCTCAAGCAGGAAATCGGCGAAATCCCTTACTTCGATCTGAAGGTTGGGCGGAAGCTCCTTGACAAGATCTGCCAGTGACTTTGCCATGTTACCCATTGTTCTGTCCTTTATTCACGATGCGGGCTCAAGCGCCTGGTTGCGCTACATGTTATGCTAATAGTATCAAAGCGTGGAGACTTTATCGAATTCCAGCGCTTTGATCAAACCAAGCAAAGCGCTGCTCATTGCCTGCTTGATGGGCCGCATGGGATTTGCCACAATATGAGTGATCTGTGGATTGATATTGAACTGAAGGTGGAGTCGTGCCGGACAAGCCGATTGAGCAGCAGATAGCGGAGCTTCGGGAGCGGATACGCTACCACGAGCATGAGTATTACGTCGAAAACCAGCCGGAGATATCGGACTTTGAGTTCGACAAGCTGCTCGAGAGGCTGAAGGCGCTTGAGGCGGGGCATCCGGGGCTTATCACGCCTGATTCGCCGACGCAGCGCATCTATGACGGCACGCTTGAGGGCTTCGAGCAGGTTTCGCACAAGGCCGCGATGCTCTCGCTCGACAACTCATACAATTTCGCCGAACTTGCGGAGTTTGACCAGCGCGTGGCGCGAGCGCTCAATGTCCAATCCGATGAGATCGAATACGTCGCAGAGCTCAAGATAGACGGCGTAGGCATAGCGCTGCTTTATGAAAATGGCGTGCTTGTACGAGGCGCGACGCGGGGCAACGGCACGGTCGGCGACGAGATAACACAAGCCGTCAGGACGATCATGTCTATCCCGCTGCGGCTGCGGGGCAAACCTGGTCAGATTCCGACCTCGCTGGAGGTGCGCGGCGAGGCATTCATTGGCCTGGAGGAGTTTGGGCGCATCAACCGTGAGCGTGAGGAGGCTGGCCTCGACGTTTTTGCGAATCCACGTAACTCGACTGCGGGCACGCTGCGGCTGCTGCACGTGATGGAAGTCGCCAGGCGCCGGCTGGACGTATTCATCTATATGCTGAGCTACGCGGAGGGCCTTTCGGTCGAGACGCACTCGCAGGCTCTTGAAATGATGCGGCGTTGGGGCCTGAAGGTCAACCCCACGACGAGAGTTTGTCGTGGCCTCTCGCAGGTCAAGGACTTCTGCGACGAGTGGCAACAGGGGCGCCATTCGCTTGACTACACGACCGACGGGGTTGTGGTGAAAGTGAACCGCCTGGAATATCAGCAGCGCCTCGGCCAGACGAGCAAGCACCCGCGGTGGGCGATCGCCTTCAAGTTCCCAGCTGAGCAGGCCACCACGAAGGTTCTGGCAATCGACGTTCAGGTCGGGAGGACGGGGGCAGTAACGCCGGTCGCCACGTTCGAGCCTGTCCAGCTTTCGGGCACAACCGTCAAGCGCGCCACGCTGCACAACTTCGACGAGGTGAGTCGCAAGGACATCCGCGTGGGCGACACGGTCGTGCTTGAGAAGGCGGGCGAGATCATCCCGCAGGTCGTGAACGTCATCCAGTCGGAGCGGACGGGCCAGGAGCGGCCCTTTGAGGCGCCTGAGGATTGCCCCGTCTGCGGCAGCCGCCTCGTCCGGCCCGAGGGCGAGGTTGTCCTGCGCTGCGTCAACTCATCGTGCCCGGCCGTGCTGAAGGAGAGCATCAGGCACTTCGCGTCCCGCGCGGGCCTCGAGATCGACGGTATGGGCCCGGCGCTGATTGATATGCTCGTTGACCGGGGCACGGTGAAGAACTTCGCGGACATCTTCGGGCTCAAAAGGGACGAATTGGCAGCGCTGCCTCGTATGGCGGAGAAATCGGCCGATAACCTGCTGGCCGCCATCGATAAGAGCAAGAAAGTGCCTTTCGACAGGTTCATTTACGCGCTCGGCATAAGGCACGTGGGCGCTTTCGCGGCCAAAGCGCTTGCTCGCAATCTCGATTCGATGTCGAGTTTAGCCGCTATTGGTGAGTTGGATGTTGAAGCGATCGACCAGAAGCGGCCCCAGCTTACCGTTGAGATTGCAGGGGGCAGTTCTTCGGGTCGTGATACCGGTCATCGCGCTTCCCATGACGTGTTGGAGGCAATCGATGGCATTGGCGAGATCGTTGCGAGCAGCCTCGTGCAGTATTTCTCCCTCCCGGGGAACGTTCGGGTCGTTGAAGAGCTGCTTGACGCGGGCGTTGAAATCATCTATCCAGCGCGGGAAACGGCCTCAGGAAGCCCGTTTTCAGGAAAACGATTCGTGATTACTGGGACGCTAAAGTCGATGAAGCGGGACGAGGCGAAGGCGAAGATCGAGGCGCTTGGCGGGCGGGTGACGTCTTCCGTTGCCAAACAGACTGACTATGTTATAGTGGGGGCAAGTCCAGGGTCTAAGTTGGATAAGGCGCGGGAGTTGGGCGTGGGAATCCTGACCGAGGATGAGTTCTTGGCGCTGATTGATGAGAGTGAGCGATGACCAGGGTTACCCGTGCGGGAGCGTGGGGGGTCGCCTGATGACCCCGCGTGGGTGCAACAGTTGGGCATGTTTGGGGTATAGGCAATGGAAGACTTTGAAGGCGAACTGAAGCTGCTCATACGTGCTCGTTATCCGATAATATACCTTGTCAGCTGGGAGGAGCGTCGGGTCGAGCGAATAGTGCGTCGGGTCGCCTCGTCGCTGGGCAAACACGTCGTCGTGTGGACCTGCTCTATGGGGTTCGATCCGAGTGACACCAGGGCCTCAGATTCGACAAGGCCCTTCGCCGCACTGTCGCACATTCTGCAAGTGCCTGAGAAGTCGGTATTTCTCTTGAAGGATTTCCATCCCTATCTGAACGAACGGGAGCCAGCGGTGACCCGGCGCTTGAGGGACGTTGCGGCCAAGTTGAAGACAAGCTACAAGACGGTCGTGATCCTGTCGCCGGTGCTGAATATCCCGATCGAGCTAGAGAAAGAGATCTCGGTGCTCGATGTCCCGCTGCCGACGGAGGATGAGCTGCGCAGGATACTCGATTCTGTTGTCAAGCAGGCGAGGCGCGACCCCAGGCTGAAGGTTGACATCCGCGACGACGTTCTGGACAAGATGATCAGGGCCACGTGCGGGCTGACGGAGGAGGAGGCGGAGAATGCCTTTGCCAAGGCGCTCGTGAACGATGGCAAGTTCACGGAGGATGACCTGCCGCTCATCATCAGAGAGAAGAAGCAGATTATTCGCAAAACGGGGGTTTTGGAGTATTACGATCTGTCGGAGACGTTTGCCGCGGTGGGCGGGCTCGCCAAATTGAAGACGTGGCTTTTGAATCGCGCGGAAGCCTTCGGGTCGGAGGCTCGGGAGTTTGGGCTGCCAGAGCCGAAGGGGCTGCTACTGGTGGGGGTGCAGGGCTGCGGGAAGAGCCTCACCGCGAAGGCGGTCGCATCGCTGTGGAAGCTTCCGCTCTTGCGCCTCGACGTGGGCAGCCTCTTTGGCTCCTACATTGGCACGTCCGAGGAGAATATGCGGAAGGCGATCAAGATCGCCGAGTCGCTCAGTCCGGCGGTACTATGGCTGGATGAGATCGAAAAGGGTTTCTCCGGCGTTTCCAGCTCGGGCATCTCCGATGGTGGCACGACGGCGCGGGTCTTTGCGACTTTTCTGACTTGGCTTCAGGAGAAGACCAAGCCGGTCTTCGTTGTCGCCACTGCAAACGCCATCGAACAGCTGCCTCCAGAGATGCTGAGAAAGGGTCGGTTCGACGAGATATTCTTCATTGACCTGCCGACTCTTGAGGAGAGAAGGAGTATCATGGACATACATCTCAGGAAGCGGAAAAGAGAGCCAAAACGGTTTGCAGTTGAGCACTTGGCGCGCGAGTGCGAGGGGTTCAGCGGCGCAGAGATAGAGCAAGCGATCATCTCGGCGCTTTACGACGCTTTTGCCCAGAAGCGGGACATATCAACCGAGGACATTCAGCGTACTTTCAGCGAAAGCGTCCCACTCTCGACCATGATGAAGGAGCAGATAGAAGCGTTCAGGGCGTGGGCGAGCGACCGCGCGAGGCGGGCGTCGTAACCAATGAACACCGTCTGTAGACGCGCGGCCTGTGGCCCGCCCGTTATATTGACCGTCTGAGGAGATTGCACAAAGGAGGAGACGTGGAGCTTTCAAAGGCACAACAGCAAGCCCTTGATGACTTAACAGAGAAGCTAAAACGGGACCCGCTGGCCAACCCTCTTCTTCTGGCTGACTTAACGCAGCTTCGGGCGAACTGTGACTTTCTTGTGTCGCTAAAGGCTAACAGGAGGCTGCGGGGCGCTCTCGCGGTAACCAGACACCTGCCGCTAACCGCTATTGCGTTTTCCGATATGACCGCCGAAACATTCGTCGAACTGATGGGGCAAGCGCTCGAACTGCCACAGTGCAGGTCAGGCATATTCTGCTGTCTCGCGTCCAGTCATCGACGCAACTTGATCAAGTGCGTTTCGTTCATTAGGTGGGAGATTGCCGAGTTCAGATTCGGTCTCCCGGGAGACGCGGCGCTAGAGCCTTTTACAGCGCAGCTTGACGAGGGCCTCGAGCTCAGGGAGCTTTCCATTGAGGATGCGGACGCTGTTGTCGCGCTCTATGACGAGGTGCCGGCCGTCGCCTTCGGTCGCAAAGCCATGGAACTCGGTCCCTGGGTCGGCATCTTCAGTGGCGAGGACCTGATAGGGGTCGCGGGGGTGCACTTCTCAACGCCGTGGGTCACGGAGATCGGACACGCCGCGGTCCACAGCGAATTCCGCAGGATGGGCTGTGCTAGGGCGCTTCTTAGCCGCCAGATTCAGCTTCTGACCGGCAAGACTAAGCACATACTCGCCTGCTGTTTCCAGGAGAACCTGGCGCCTCAGAACCTCTTGGAGTCGATGGGTTTCAGGAGACACGAGCAAGTGTGGTTGATGGAGTTCTCTGTTGGCTAGACACCGAGTTGTCTGAGTTATCTGGCGTGTCTGACCCGTCTGACCTGTCTGACTTGTATGAGCCTAGCTGAGGGGAGCCCCGGATGCGAAAGGTAGCACTAATTGCTGCGAAGGAGCTCAGGGTCTATTTCGGCTCAATTATCGGCTATGTAGTGGTATCTGCGTTCCTCGCCATGTCGGGCGTTGCGTTCTTCTTCTGGGTCAATCAGTTCAGGGCATCGAGCATGAGGCCCGTCTTCCAGATGATATGCGTTGTCCTTCTCCTGACGGTGCCCGTGATTACGATGCGGCTTCTCGCTGGGGAGTTCGCGTCCGGGACCGCAGACCTGCTGGTCGTGTCCCCCGTCGCGCCGGTTCAGATCGTGTTGGGCAAGTTCCTTTTCTGCCTGTGTTTGGTGTTTATTCTATTGCTCTGCACGTGTCATTTCCCGCTTCTATTGCTCAATTACGGTGGCCCTGACATGGGTGAGGTACTTGCCGGCTACATCGGCCTATTCCTTGCAGGGCTGTTCTTCTGCTCCGTCGGTCTATTCACCTCATCCCTGACAAGGAATACCGCGCTTGCGGCGGTCATAGCCCTCGGGACTCTCCTGGGCCTGTTCTTTCTTCCTAGTGCGAAGAATGGGGCAGTCTCAATCGCCGCGCCGCTTTCTCCGTTCGCACATTTCGCCGGCTTCGCTAAGGGACTTCTCGACACGGCGGACATTGGGTATTTCCTGCTTGGCGTTTGTCTCTTTTTGTTCTTGACGACCCGCGTTCTTCGGCTGAGGCGCCGGATATGACGCGTTCGACGCCCAGTTCTCGCCTCGTTCGCAAGGTCGCGCCAGTTCTTGCGATAATCTGCGGGTTCGTGTCTCTGATGATCTATCTGTTCTTCTTCGAGTTTGTGTTCTCTGCAAAGCTGTATCTGGCGGCGGCCTTCGTCTTTGCTTGCCTATGGGCGCTTTCAAGCCGCGAATCGATCAGCAGGTCATTCAGAAAACTCCTCGCCGCGGGTGTCCTGTCGTTTGTGCTCGACACAGCGTCGGTCGTCGTTATCGCTGCGGTTGTCTTCAGCATTACTGACAATCACAAGGCGGTTTTTGACCTGACCGTCAACGAGAGTTTCACACTTTCTCCGTTCTCCGAGAAGGTGATCGAGGGGCTCGACCGGCAGATAGAGATAATCGGGTTCGTGCGAGCCGATGACCCACGCATCACCACGGCGCGAGACCTCCTCTCGCAATTCGACACCGCGTCAGACCGCATCGATACTCGCATCATCGATCCCGACGCCAGCCCGGCTGAGGCGGCGCGATATGGTCGGAACTTAGAGGGCAAGGTCGTGGTTCGCTATGGGACCAGGCAGGAATGGTCTGCCTCGTGGCGCGAGCAGTCGATTACAGGCCTCATCGTCCGCGCGACAAACGCCTCCCGGCCGAGGGTCTGCTTCCTAACTGGACACGGCGAGCGACCGATCTCGGGAGGCGCCCCTGACGGCCTATCCCAGGCCGCGCAGTATCTACAGTTCGACGGCTTCGACGCGACCTCACTGAACCTCTTGTCGGGCCGGCGGATTCCCACGGACGCGTCCGTCGTCGTGGCATCCGCGCCGAGCGTTGACCTATTGCCGACCGAGGTTAAGGCAATGAGAGACTATTTGGCCTCCAGCGGCAGTATGCTGCTTCTCATCGAGCCGGACGGCGCGGCGACGTTCGCCCAACTGCTCAACGAGGTCGGCCTCGAGGTGCTGCCCGGCGAGGTCATCGATCCGGCCTGCAACGTCTTCAACGATCCGCGCAGCCCCGCTGTCTCACGAGCCGGCCAGCTCTCAAACCCAATTGCGGCCGGCCTCCCAGCAGTCTTCTTCCCGGGCGCCTCGCCCATCAAGCCCCTCAAATCGCGGTCAGCTGAGGTCGATCTTGATGGCATCCTGATTTCGAGCCCTCAGTCCTACGTTCTGTCGGGTGATGGCCGGCCTGGTTCAGAGCCGATACTTGGCCCGTTCTATCTCGCGGCGTCAGTCGAGGCGCCGGCAGCGTTCTTTGAGAAGCCTTCAAGGGAGGAGCCGCCCGCTTCTCCGCCTGAAAAGGGCGAGGCGCCGAGCCTGCTTTCACATCCGGGCGTGGTCGAGCAGATGCGCAGGGCAAGGAGACTGGCGGGCGAGAAGCGCGCACGGCTCGTCGTAATTGCGGATACGGACTTCGCGAGCAACCAGTTCATCGACGAACTCGGCAACCGGCAGCTTCTCATCTCGTCCGTCAAATGGCTTGCCGAGAGCGACGACGTCGTCTCAATCCCCCACAAGAGCCGACGATCGGGCCGCATCGTCCTGACCAGCCTCGACCTCAACGTGATCAAGTTCGTCTCGATCGTCCTGTTCCCGCTGCTCCCGCTCCTCGCCGGCGCCGTCGTCTGGTGGCGCAGGCGGTAAGAACCAAGAAGTCGTCGCGCCACTGTCAGTGGATGTTTGGGCAGTGAGAGCCAGGCCCGGCGCGGATCAGTGATTTGTGTGCTAAATGATAATCAATCCACCATTCTAGTAACCGTGCGCGATGGGTTGCTTCCGAAGCTGCTTTCGGGTGAGATACGGGGGATGCGGAGGAGCTCGTGTAGAAGTGGAGATGAATGGCAGGGAATTCACCAGGCTGGGGCAGTCGGGCCTACGAGGCGGGTCCGATTGACAGAAAAAGTAGCATCTGGACATGCATGGCAAGGGAGACTTGATTCAGCCTCATGGGGGGTACCGCAGTCTGCGCAGTTTTCAGACGGCCCAACTTGTGTTCGACGCGACCGTTGTATTCTGTAGTCGCTTCGTTGACAAGCGTTCTCGCATGCACGACTAAATGGTGCAGGCCGCCCGCAGCGGGGTGCAGAATATCGCCGAAGGGAGTATGGCCTCGGGAACCTCGAAAAAGATGGAACTTAAGTTGACGGGCGTTGCGACAGCCAGCCTAGAAGAACTGCTCCTGGACCACGAGGACTTCGTGCGGCAGCGGGGATTGCGCCTCTGGGCGAAGGAGTCGCCGGAGGCTCTTTCGGTGAGGAGGAAGTACCGGTCGGACAGGTCGGACCAGTCGGACGCGTCGGACGGGTCGGACACGTCGGATATCTATGGCATCAAGACGGCCTCTGCCGAGGTTGCGGCGAACACCGTCATCTGTTTAGTGAACCAGGCGAGTTTCCTGCTTGGGAGGCAATTGAAGAAGCTGGAGCAGTCGTTTCTTGCAGAGGGGCGATTCACTGAAAGGCGGAAGGATGAAGGCGGAAGGATGAAGCCGGAAGGATGAAGGCGGAAAGGACGACGGCTTTACCGCAAGCGGCATGAGCAACGAGGTAATCCGCCTGACTCAACGGAGCAGGGCGTATATGTTCGGCCAATAGACCAGGATGAGGACGCAGGCGATCCAGAGCAGGACGTCGATTATGAGCGGTGTGTCCTCGAGCAGTATCTGCGCCGGGCTGCCGCCCATCTCCTTCCGATAGACGAGATACAGGTATCGCAGCAGGCCGTAGAGCACGAACGGCACGGTTATATACAGGTATTTGGTGCCGAACTTCTGCGCGGTCTGCGACGACATCGTGTAGAGCGTATAGGCCATGATCGTCGAGGCGGTAACGATGCTGATCATCTGGTCGAGCAGCCGAGGTGTGTATTCCTTCAGGATAATCCGGTGGGCGATGGCGTTGTCGCCGAGAGTTACGAGCTCGTGCCGCCGCTTGGCGATGGCCAAAAACAGCGAGAGGAAGATGGTGCACGCGATGAGCCAGTTTGAGAACTCGACGTTGACGACGATTGCGCCGGCGAGCGCGCGTATGACGAAACCTGCCGATATGGTCATGATGTCGAGCATGACGAGGTTCTTGAGAAGGTAGGAGTAGAGCACCTGGATGATTAGGTACAGGGACGAGACCAGTGCGAAACCCAGGGAGAGGTGAAATGCGACTACGAGTGCAACCGCTGCCAGCACGGCCGAGGCGGGGAGGGCGAATGCGGGCGCAAGCGCCCCCGACGCAATTGGTCGATGCTGCTTCTCAGGGTGTTTCTTGTCCTTTTCGATGTCTGTGATGTCGTTGAGCACATACACGAAGCCCGAAAGGACACAGAAGACGAAGAATCCTACGAGCGCTCTCAGGAATGGATCCGGCTCGAAGAGGTGCTTGGCGAAAACGATGCCGCCGAACAGCAGGACGTTCTTGGTCCACTGCTTGGGCCGCATCGATTGCAGTAAGAGGAAAGCCCGCGTCATAATCTGCCTCCGCGCAATTGAGGTTCACACATGCCTGCAATGGCCATGTAGGGGCGTGGTCTCAGACCTGACAATTGTACGCATATTCTGGGGGGTAGGTTTCTCTGACTTACCGCGTTTTAACGCGGTAATATAGATGGCTCTCATTATCATAACACCCGACTTCAGTCGGGTGGCCAGAGAAGCCCGGGACGCCCCGCCCTTCCTCCCCAGAAGCCTCATCTGGAGAGGAGAGAGGAGGATGTCGGGCTGCCCCAAATCCCCCATCTGAAGATGGGGGTTAGAACAATGATAGCCCTCTTGCATCGCCTCGGCTGAAGCCGGGCGATGAAGCCCCCGATACACCTCATCTGAAATATGCGGATAAATGTTAGGTCTCAGACCTGCCCGCGATGTTGTAGGGGTGCTGCTTGCCGCACCCATCAGTCTTTTGGGCGGGGCAAGCACCGCCCCTACAAGGCCTCTCCGCCGTCCCGCAGCCACAATCTCACAATTCAATCGCAGTCCAACCTCCATCCACCTATCCTTATAGCTCATGCCCCTGCTCGATGGAAAACGGTCAGTAGTTCATTGATGCTGCTTATCGTGAAATCAGGGCTCACGTCACCTGTCTCATCGATGCGATAGTGCTTCTGCTGGCGGGAAAGAACCGTCAACATGCCGATGCTTGAGGCCGGCGCGATGTCCCAAGCGATCCTGTCGCCCACAATCGCTGCCCGGGCTGGCTGAACGGCCGCCATGTCGCACGCCTTCTCGTATAGGCGGGTGTCCGGCTTATGAAGCCCAACCTCGTCGGAGATTACGATGTGATCGAGGAGCTCGATCAGGCCGGCCTCCGTCAGCTGCGACCTCTGAGTCTGCCCGCTGCCCTCGGTGATCACGCCGAGAGCGTATCGCTTCCCGAGCTCGGCCAGCACGTCCTCTGTGCCGGGATACAGCTTCAAGCCTTCCAGTCTATAACGTGAGTATTCCTCGCCGACGTCATTGAAACGTTCGACGAGCCCGGGCCCAACGCTCGTTAGCAACATCTCGGTTCTTGCCCCGCGGTCTTTGAGCAGCGTTCGAGGAATCTCACCCCTTGCGTCCTTTTCCTCGAGGTCTATCTGGAAATCCCACTGCGCACGGAGAAAGGACTCGAGCGCAAGAGGACAATCGCCCTTTATGACCTCCCACAGCTTCGTCATCGCGTAATCAACCGACGCCTCGTAATCCGTCAGCGTCCCGTCAAGGTCGAAGAATATCGCGCGGATGTCACACTTAGTCGGTGTCATATGCCCTAGTTGTCCTGCCGGACGTACAATGTCCCGCGATCTCTGTATAGGAACGGACCCGTTGCCAGCTCTTTGTATATCGGCAGACCAGCGTAGTCCTCTTCGATCTTGACATACGCGTGCGCCTCCGCATATCTGATGAAAGGCAAATCAAGACCGCGCTCAAAGCCAACGAGTATTGCCTTTGGCGGGTCTATCTCGAAAAGAGCAGAGAGAGTGTTCATTGACGTCCCGACGTAAGCAGGCCTCATATCATCGGGAATCAGATCACCAACTCTGTATAGGAACGGCCCTGAGGCCAGCTCTTTGTATATCGGCAGACCAGCCTCGATGACATAAAGCGGGGACAGAGTGGCAACCTTATCTTTACTGTCAAGAGCACCGATTCGTCCCCTGATGATCTGAGCCGTGTTGTGAACTGAGATAGGCGTCCATGCATCCACGTTATACACGTTATGAATGTGTTTGAGAAGTCGCGGGCCGCTGAAGACGCTGGTTACGATTACTATACAGACAAGCAGCGCTCTTGCTGCACCCCTCTTGGCCGTCGGAATCGCAGCATAGAAACAGCAGATGAGAATGATGATAAAGGGCACGGGCGCTGCGAAATAATGGGCAAACAGCGGTCTTGGTTGCAGCGCAACCAAAGTCGTAAGCAAGGCTAGCGTTGCGGACAACAGAGTCTCCGTTCGAAGAGGCTCTGCCAGCCTTATGCTGCGTTTCCTCAGCCCGGTGGCCAGATTAGTCAACACGAATCCAAGCGCGACCAACAGACAGACATTGCATGGCCAGCCCAACATCTCCCAGACGTATCTGATCTTGGCTTGCAGGGACATACCTGATGTGTATTCCTGGGCTTCTCGCCACGCTGTGTTCGCCAGGTGGTAACCCAGGTTGTTGAAGAAAAAGACGTCCCGGCCGTTCTTCATCAGGATCAGAAGAGCGGGCAGGAGACCCAGTATCAGGCCTGCTACTACCGGTAGGGACATTCTGAGTAACCTCCTTCTGACGCGCAGCGACCTCGGATTGAAAAAGCACATCAGTGGGAAGACTAGAGCCAACGGCGCGTAGGTTAGTTTGGCGCCGACTGCAATCGCAACACAGAAGCCCACCAGGAACATGCGCAGGACCTGGGCGTTAGCCTCCGAAAGTCCCGTAATGAACAGATAGAAGCCGAGAATCGAGAATGCAAGAGGCATGACTTGGTTCCACGCCAGCGGCAAAACGTGCAAGACCGCCCGATTCAGCACGAATAATAGAAGAAAGACGGTCGAGAGAAGGAGGTCCCCTGATAGACGATAGAAAATCAGGAAAATCAGGAAGCTTGCCAGGACCATCAGCGCAAGGGAGCACATTCTTCCCCACAACAGGTAGTGCGAGGTCTCAGTCAGTCTATAAATCGCAGCATAGACGATTGGTAGATAGGGCATTTGCAGATACGCGAAGTCTTCGTAAATGGCGTTATTCTGTGCAAGCACGCCAGCCGAGATGTACATGTGTTCGTCGTTGTAAAGACTGTGATTCATTGTTCGAGAGAACATCCCCAAGAATAGAACCACAAACACGATAATCAGCGCAACACGCATGGACTTGGATGTGGGCGTCGATACTTGCTTGTAAGACACAGGCCCCTGCTTCAATCTCATTTGCAGCTTCAGGCTATGCCTTTCAGAAATGAGGCTAGCTTTCCCGCCCGTCTCCGCCAGGTATGCCGTCCGGCGGTCTCGTAACCGTTGCTTGTGAGAGTCAACGCTAGCTTGCTGTCGAAAGCGACCGTCTTGATGCCTTCCGCAAGCGCTTCTGGGTCATCAGGTTTGACGAGATACGCGTTCTCGCGGTGCCTCAGTATCTCCCGCAGCGCAGGCACGTCGCTGGCAACGACCGGGATTCCCGCAGCCAAATACTGGAACAGCTTGAGGGGGCACGTAAAGAAGAGTGGCTCGGCAGAATGCTGAGCAGGAAGCGTAATTGCCGCGGCAGCGAACTTCTGTGAAGTCAGGAAAGGCATGACGTCGCCGGGTGGGAGATAGCCCGTGACCGAGAGGCTGCCCTCTGGCAGGGGATGGGTCCTCAGCGGGTCCGAGGCGCCGGCGTCCTCTGCCGCCACGCCGCGTCCGACGACAACGAGCTGGAGTTCCTCGAGCAAACGCATGGCCCGGAACAGCGTATCTGTGCCCTTCCAGCCGCCGAGACCGCCGACATAGACGATCCGCAGGCGGCCATGCCCATTCTCTTCAGGCGCCGACCCCGGCTCACCGTCCGCCGCCAGCCGGACTGGCTCAGGGCCGCCATTTCTAGCGACTATGACGTCTCGTTCCCGACCGAAAAGCGTCCGGGCCAACGCGGCAACAGCTTCCGATGTGCACACAACTCCCCGGGCCCTCCGTAAGACATCGCTTTCCGCCCTGAACGTGCGCAACACCTTGCGCGGAACTTGCCTCGCCGAAAGGCCCGCCAGTCGCGCCTCGTCCGAGACAACCATAAAAGCGATCTTGTGCGCCTCATAAACGAGAGGCGTCCCAGTGCGCTTGCTCAACGGCAGGAGCATTCTCGCCGTTCTGAGATTTCTACAGAACAGGATTGTGCTGCTGGATGAGTTCGTGCGGATTGCGGTCCGGACCGCGTGCGTGATACTGCGTTTAGGGCTGGTGGTGATGAACATGTTCTTGGGCCATTCAAGCCCATAGAAACTGGCAAGCTCGGAGGCGTTCTGGCTGTCGCATTCCTCAACCACGAGATTCACGTCGGTCCCCGCACTGGCCAGACTGACGCAGGTGTTGACCACCTGGATAGCTCTGGCATTTTCCCCAGGGATTGTCGCTTCGTGAACGTAGATCAGCGTCATGCTGAATCAGTGGCCCAGAAGTCGCTTATGACCGGGCAAGAATGGCGACGAGCTACCCCCATACTTGACGCTCATATACCTGGCGCGGAGCGCAAGTCCCATCGCGACTGCGAAGATCGGCGAGGCAGGCGTCATCGCGTCCTTGGACAGGCTCCTGAATTGACGCGCCAAACCACAAAACGGGTCCAGGACCGTCAGACCGTATCTGAAAACCGGCGATAGGGCCTCCACGAGGCGAGGAAGCGCCGCGGCGCCGCCGCACACAAGCATCCTGTCGAAGTACCAAGTTTGCGAGTGGAGCCTTGCGCGCCACACCAAATCCCTGATGCGGCTTACAAAGGTACCTATATCACTTTGGACGCTTTTGACCGCGTAGTCGGGGTCGAGTCCGGCCGCTTCTTGACCGGACAAGAGCGCAACCGCTGGCCACAGCGCAATGCCGAGCTTCTTTCGAAGCGCAGAGATGACAGAACGGCAGCCAACATCCATCTCGTCGTAGAAGAAGAAGCCGCCTTCCTTGAGTAGGATCATCTTCGTCGAAGACTCTCCGATGTCCAGTATCCCGATCAATTTGTCGTCGGAACGTAGTGAGGCTCGCTGGTAGGTCGCCGCTAGCGCAAGCCCCGCCGCCTCAAACTCGACCGGATTCTTGTGCGAGGACATCAGTACCTCGTCGTAGAAGTCGCACATCGATTGCCTAATCCCGACGAAAGCGACCTCGCTGCCCTCCGCCTTTGGATTAAGCACGGGATTCGTCGTAGTAAACCCCTTGATGTAGCGCTGCCCGTTCTGCGGCAAATACTGCTCCGACTCTGCCTCGGCCGCTGACGCAAGATCGCCCCTCGAAAGCCCCGTCAGGTCGATGCGCTTCAGGACGACGTTTGGCCCGCCATAGACGCCCAGCGCCGACTGAGCCGTCCGCCTCAGGCGCCGCGGGAAGATATGCTTCAAAGTCCTTATCAGCATCTGCCGCCCAGGAACCTTGTCTCTCGGTATCTCTATGCAGATACCCGATGACATGGTTCGTCCCTTACGCGGGTCGTAACGAAGCTCGACTAGCTTCACCAAGTGGTGGCCAATGTCTATGCCAAATGTACTCTTATGCATCTCACCATTATTTATCGTCAGTTTTCAAAAACAAACAAGCCGAGATCGCAATAGCTTCCGCCTTATCGCAGAGTCAACAAGAGGCGAGGTAAAACCCCTCTCACGTTCCGGTTGACTCATAGCGGGCGAGGCCTGCTCTCCAGAAGCGTGAGGCGACGAGGACGAAGGCGAGTGCGACGAGCGGCGCCAGGCCAGCCATGTTCAGGAACTCGCCGCGATCCAGAATGACCGTCGCGGGATAAAAGGCCACGAACGCGAACGGGACGAGCCACGTCAAGAACAGACGGATGCCGAGCGGGTAGATTGTAACCGGGAATCGCGAGAAATCGCTGATCGGAAACAGTGGAGAGAAAAACCCGGCCCGGTCGATTACCCAGAACGAGAGCGAGGCGAATATCGTGAAGACCGAGGAGTAGATTGCGACCGCACTCAGGCAGAGTAGAGCGACTATTAGCAGGTGAGCCACGGAGAGGTCGAGCGAGAGCTGCGAGGAGGCGTAGATGACGATGCCGATGCCCTTTATGACGATGATTATGTCCTTGAAGTTGAAGCCTTCGGCGGCCAGCTGGAGGTAGGTCGGCGCCGGCCGAGTGAGTATCTGGTCGAGCTTTCCCTCGACGATGTAAAGCGACGGCACGCGATATAGGAACGTGAAGAACATGGCAAACACGCCGAAGTTGAGCTCGCCCAATCCATAGATCAGCAGGAGCTCGTTAAACGACCAGCCCAGAAGCGTCGGAATCCTGGAGCATATCGCATAAAGAAGCGAGATGTTCATTACGCCGAACGCCACCGTGGACACCGTGCTTATGAAGAAGTCGAACCGATACGCCATTGATACCTTCACGCGCTGCGCAAAGAACGAACCGAGCAGATGGAAAGTCCGGCAGATGGTTTTCATTGCTTGGCTACTTCCACCTCTGTGTGCCTCTCACCCGCCTTGGATGCTGAGGCGCCTGGCGCCGATTACGTAAAGGATGTGTCCGAGAGTAAGCATCCCGATTAACCATAGGATTCCCGTTAGAAGCGCTGGGATTATCTCCCCGACTGGGATACGTCCCAGGTAGATTTGAATCGGTAAGAAATAGATATATCTGAACGGCGAATGGAGCAGTAAAGAGGCGATTCTCTCGGGAAAGAAATCCAGCGGAATCAGGAGCCCAGCCAGCAGCCGGACGGTCATATCAACGGTCCATGAAAGCTCGAGGTTATATTCAATAAAAAACGCAGCGATGCCCACCAGCAGGTAGATTGAGAATGTCATCAGGTATCCGATTGCGATGCTGGCAGCGAGGAACGCCCAGTTGCCGAAGTCCTTCGGTGGTGAGACATCGAGGACTGTTGCGCTGAATACAACGAGCGGGACGGATATGATTACTGCTCGACCCATTGACCTCCCCAGTCCGTGCCAGAACACGAGCGCCGGGTAATAGATAGGTCTCATCAAGTCCAGCGCGATGTCGCCGGAGCGAACACGGCTGCCGATAAGCCGGTCGGTCTGCGTGTTGAAGGCCGATCTGAGCAGCCAGGCTATGCCCATGTAAGTAATCGCTTGGCCGACGGTGTATCCCGCGACCGTCTCATTGTTCTTGAAGATGGCGGAATACAGGCAGTAGTTGGCGAGCATGATGACGGGGTATGCGGACAGCATCATTAGCGGCTTCAGACGAAAGGCAAAGGTCTCCAGCACGCCGACCTTGATGAGCGACCCGGCGAGGCTACGCATCAATCTGCTCCTTGCCTTCGTATATACGTCGCACGATTTCAGAGAGATCGGGGCCCTTCAGGACGATGTCTTTGACCGGGAACCTCGACAGGAGTGTCCTGACCAAGTCGCTCGGAGCAATTGCCTCGACCTCAAAGCTCAGCCCAACCTGCTCGGGGGTTATCTGCTCGAGCTCAAGCGGCTTGCCTTTAAACAGCTCGGAGACGGCTGACGCTGGCACTTCGTGGTGGAAGTCGATGATCGCCCTTCTCGTCTTACCTAGCTTCCCCTTGATGCTCCTGACGAGACCGTCGAAGATTATGCGCCCCTTGTCAATTATGATGATCCTCTCGCACAGGTCCTCGATATCCGCCAGATCGTGCGTCGTCAGCAAAACCGTCTTGCCTCGCGCCGACGCGAGGTGACGGATAGCGTCCCGCACTCTGAATTTGGCCGAAACGTCGAGGCCAATCGTCGGCTCATCGAGGAACAGAATCGGCGGGTCGTGAACCATGGACGCTGCGAAATCACACCGCATCCGCTCCCCCAGGCTGAGCTTCCTCGCGGGTTTTGAGAGCAGCGGCGTAAGGTCAAGAAGCGAGGTCAGCTCCTCGAGGCGCCTGTTGTAGTCATCTTTCTCGACGCGGTAGATTCTACGTAGGAGGTTCAGGGTCTCGATGACGGCGATGTCCCAATAGAGCTGCGTCCGCTGGCCGAAGATCACGCCGATGTTCCGCGTGTGTCTCCTCCGCTGCTCCCAGGGCACAAGCCCATTTATGACTGCTCTTCCCGACGTCGGCCGCAGTATCCCAGTGAGCATCTTGATCGTCGTTGACTTGCCCGCGCCGTTTGCGCCGATATAGCCGACGATCTCGCCCCTTCCAACCTCGAACGAGACGGCGTCAACCGCCACCGTCCGCGAATACCGGCGGTTGACTAGGTCCAAAGCCGCGCCCAAGAGCCCCTCGCGCCTCGCAAAGGTCCGATAGACTTTGGTCAGATTCTCAACGACAATCGTCTTGGTCATATTCTGTCATATCAGCAAAAGGGAGGCCAGCTGCGGCACGTTCAGCGTTCCTTGATTTTCGGGATATTAGCCAAGTGCATTTCGGCACGCAAGCTCGCTTTCGTTCATTCTTGGAACTTCGCATAAAGGAAGTTGTTGATTCCACGATACTATATGTGGTATCACTCTGCACGTTGGCTGTTGGATCCTGTTCACAGACTGAGGTTGGGTTCAAGTCGTAACCGTCGGTGATGGGCAAGTTAGGGAAGGCCAGGCAGCGGGCGACGAGTGGCGGTCGGGTCGAGGCTCGGATTGAGGCAGTCGATCTTCAGGCGGCGTTGGCCAGTTGTGCGGCAAGGACGGCGGCATTATACGTCACATGGGTGGCAATAGGCGCAATCAGTAACCCCGACCTCTGGAAGCTGACTGCGGTCGCTATCCCGAGAGCGAATACGGGCAACGCGGAGATGGGCGGATGGACCATCGCAAAGATGGCTGCGCTTCCCAAAACGGCGATAGCCGGTCTTGACGAGCGACGCATCCCCTTAAACACCAGCCCACGAAAAATGTATTCCTCTAAGAGTGGGGCTGCGATTAGCAGCAGGATACCGACCCACCACCAGTCTTTGTGATTCGTCCGCGCTAGGATGTCTAAACTCTGTTGTTTCAGCTCGCGGAGCGGCTCGAATAGGTCGATCAGGTTCAGATACAGGACACCAATGACGGCGGCCAGAAGCCCCCAGAACAGGCCCGTCGTGAGGGCTTTCACCCAGGTAGCGTGCGCCTTCCCAGAGCGTTTCAGCCCGATTGTCTCAAGGAATCCATGCGCTTTTAGCCTCCAAAAGAAATAGAGTGATATGATCGTGACAGCTGCGGCTGAGAAGGAGTAAATCACTACAAGGTCCTTTGGTCGCGGTGTGACGTCGCGCGAGTGGAAGGCGAGCAGAAGCAGGCCTTGAATGGTGAAGAAGAGGTACGCGGTCACGAGGCCATCGATTAAGCCGATGTGGTTTGGCGGGTTCTCGATGGGATCGAGAATGAATGGGATGCGTTCCATGGCCCGCTGCCAAATGGCGTAAGCCAGAAGAGCACTCATGGCCACTGCCATGGCGCTGTAATATCCGGATGGAGCGAATATGGCGCCAACGTACATTCCGGCGAGGAGCATGAATAGCATGGATAGCTCGGGGCGGAGTCTCTGTTGCATTTCGCTTTCAAAGGGATCTGTATAAAGAACGCTCAATCCGGCGGCGATGCGGGAGTACATCAGCACGCCAAGGATGGCCAAGGTGCCTCTCCATAGTGCATCCAGCCACAGGTCTGGGTTTCTCAGGAGCGCTGCAATCAAGACAATGGCCGTAATTGATAATGCAATAATCCCCCACAGATTGGCTTTGGACGAGATGATCCGTCGCATCGATTTGGGGAAAGTGAAGAACAGCCACAGTGACTTGCCCTCGACGGCCAGGATTGCAGAGGTGCCAGACACGAGTACGAACGCCCCAATCCCAAACGCCAACGCCGCCGCATATCGAAAGTCAACGAATGCGGATTTCAAGAGAAAGGGGTTTATGACTAGCTGATAGGCGATGACCATGCCGGGAACGACCGTGATAGCGATTAGGAGGTTGCGATCTCGGATCAGCAGCCTGACGTCCTTGCCGATCACACCTTTGAAGGGCAAGAGGAGCGTTCTGGGTTTGGCAGTGTCGCCTCGTGTACCTGCATAGGCGCCACCGGCCTTAATAAGCCCGTCTTTGACAATATCGCCCGATGCAACCACGGTGCCAGCGATGATTGTCCCGCCACCAAGAGCGATCATCAGAACAGGGCCTAATGCAGAGATTCCCGTATCGCACAGCAGAATTGGGGCGAGCCATGGAAGCCACATGATGGATTCTGGCATGTGGCACGATAGATCCAGCAGAATATCCAGCATCCTCGGCTGAAATGCTGCAGACCATGCGCTCAAGAAGCATGCAAGTCCAAGAACGGTGAAACTGGCCTGCAGGTTCTTGATCGCGCCCTTCGACAGTCTCTTCTTAAGCCAAACCTCGCAGAGAAGCCGCAACGCCCCCAGCGTCAATGCTATATGGACAGTCACCGCTGATCCAATTACCAGGCCCCACCAGGCAAAGCCCCCTGACCACAAGACAACACATAAGAATGGCAGCATGAGCCACCAGATGAATAGACTGGCAATGGCGTATTCAATCACTTTTTCTGCGAAGACTGCCTTGGCGGAAACCGGGAACGTAAACAGCCACTCTAGGTCCCATTCTGTCTTGGACAGATCGACATTCCGCATCCCCAGGTCAGTGAAGAGAACCGCTAAGAAAAGCAAGAGCAAAACCAGCCCAATTACATTGATCATCTGCCCCCTTCTCTCTCCTTCTGGCCAGAGCTCAGCGCTCGGCCAGGGTCGGTATTCCATTTCATCCTTCGACTCTGGAATCCCATTTTGGGGGAGTTCGTCTGGGTGATCAGCCTTACCTCCGATCTGTTGTCCGTCGATGCGATCACTAAGTCTATATAGCAACATCGACCATATTGCCGTTGCGTTGAAGATGAAAAGCAGTGCGAGAAGAATGGAAAACACGAGGTTCCTATGAGATTTGCTGGGTGTGGCTGTGCGTGTCGATGAGGCCTTTTCCTGTCGCTTCTCCCCAAATGCAAATCGGAGCCTCTTATGCGTGCGATTGACCCTCCGCCTGAGAGACGCTTTCATAATGATGATTAATGCGCGAAGGCCGGTAGGCGGCTTGTAGGTCACTTGCCTAAGTCTGTGGTCGAATTGCCGGGAGTGGCTGAATCTTCCTGCGTTAGGGAGAAGAATATCTCCTCCAACGATCCGCTTTCCGACGAACCGGCTCTCAACTCATCGAGGCGCCCGACGGCGGCGAGCTTGCCCCTGAACATGACGGCGACTCGGTCGCAAATCTTCTCTGCCTGCTCGAGAAGATGAGTGCTGAAGAACACCGATCGGCCGCGATCAATCCTCTCTCGCATCAGATCGTGAACGGCCCGCGTCGCGTATGGGTCGAGGCCATCAGTCGGCTCATCAAGCAGCAACAGCAACGGATCGTGCATCAGAGCGCAGATAAGCGCCAGCTTCTTCTTCATGCCCCGGGAGTAGTTGGCCGCGTATTCCTCCAGTGCGTCGCCAAGGTCCAGCATCTCAACGAGCGGCTCAGAGGCGGCGGCTATCTCAATGTGCGGCAATCCATGCATCTCGCCGACGAACCTGATGATCTCCCGGCCGCGGAGATAGTCATAGAAGATCGGCTCTTCAGGCAGGTATCCAACACGCCGCATGACCTCCGGCCGCTGACGGAAGCAGTCCAGCCCGTCAATCAACGCCGTGCCTGCAGTCGGCTGGAGGATGCCCATCAGCATCAGCATCGTGGTGGTTTTCCCCGCGCCGTTCGGGCCAAGCAGCGCGAGTATCTCGCCTCTCACAACCTCGAGGTCGAGCCCAATAACCGCATCGAATTCGCCGAAGCGCTTGCCCAGACCCTCAATTCTGATAACCGCTACTTGAGACTTATCGTTCAATTGCACAACCTGCCTCCTGCCCCCAGCAATTCCGAGCGATGCGCCACGGATGCAGCGCGATCACATAGAACCCATCCCTTACCGCTGGATCGTTCTGGACAATCTCGTCCGCCTCGTCCCTCGACTCAACCTCAAGCACAGCCATGCCGCCCATAAGATTCTCAATGCTCATACGTTGCTCACATTGGTGGAGGATATTGCCAGATGGATAGTGAAATCGAAAGAAGGTTGATGGGTCCATTTGCACCGTGGCAGCTGGATATGCCGTGCAGCAGGAACTTAGCATAAAGGAAATGGTTGATTCCACGATACTATATGTGGTATCACTTGGCTGTTGATTTTGGGTGCTTCTCCCGAAAAGAGGCCACTAGTGTGCTGTGAAGGCGATTCATGGGCGAACTGAAGAAGACAAGAGACCGCATTGAGTGGATGCGGGGCAATAAACGAAGCGTCAAATGGAGGCACGTTACAGAGCTTCTAGGGTGGCTAGGCTTTGGCCACCCATTATATACATCAGAGGTTCTCATCATTTCTGGGTGCACCCAGTGCTTGGCAATGAGGAGAATCCGCTCCAGTTGGTTAGGCCTCATCGCAAGCAGAAGGACCCCAGCATGTCCAGACACGACGTGATAGCTTGTGCCGATGCTGCTGAGGACATATTAGATATGCTTGAAGGGGAGGTTTAGATAATGAAGGAGACGGATGCTGCTTTGATGAAACAAGCTCGCGAGCTTGCGAAGCGTAGTTATGCTTTTCTTGTTACAGAATCCGAGGGTGAATATG
>CAYZPW010000008.1:28953-40946 GCA_964480475.1 uncultured bacterium
TACATTCCCAGAGCTGCGAGGTTGCCGTACCTCAGGAAAGACTCTCGAGGAGGCCTTAGGGAATATCGAAGAGGCAAAAGAAGCTTGGATGGGCGGGATGCTCATCTGCGGCGGACATATTCCTGAACCGTCTAGCAACCTCGATTACTCTGGGCGATTCGTGGTCAGGTGTAGCCGTACTCTTCACAAAGCTCTTTCTCAAACGGCGGCCTTAGAGGGCGTAAGTCTCAATCAGCTTGTGGTTCAGGCCATCAGCGAGAAAGCGGGTCGGGTACAGGCCAGAGATCAGTACAAGAAAGCACTAGATGATCTTACGGGTATGAGTTTTCGCGCGGAAGTCGTTGGCTACTGGGCGCCCCTGAAACTTGAGGTCTCGATGAGAACTGCGCAGGAGCCCGAGTCGATAAGGGAGGTTGCATGACATGTCCAGCAAACCTGCAAAGGGAGGTTCCAATGGGCGAAAGACAGCACCAACTACACCGGATTCCAAGAAGTATGCTGAATTCATAGGGGGGCTGCAGATTGTTGATGTTCACTTTCGCGAGGCATCTTTCCGGTTTTCCGCGAGGCTCCGAACCATGGAGAAACCGCCTCCCATATCTATGAGCATTGAGGCCAAGTGCAATACTCTTGGACAGAACATCTTTGAGGCAGTTCAGACCTTCAGGCTCGAGGGTAGAATCAAGCCGAAGACTTCTTTCTTAGTCAAGGTCAGGTGCGAGCTTGTTGCTGTATACAAGACATCCGTCGAGGTGACTCCGGACCTGTTCGATATATTCAAGGACTCGACCTTGATTCTCAATACATGGCCATACCTTCGGGAATTCGTTCAGAGCTGCACACTCAGAGCTGGTCTGCCGCCTCTTGTCTTGCCGCTCGCGAAATTCGTGCCGGAGTCCTGATTATGTTGCGACGTGGCATTAGGTTCATTTGAATTGAAATGCTATTTGGCGCGATCATGAAGGTATGTCAGATCAGAGCCAGTTCTATAACGAAGATTGTGTCGAGGGGTGCAAGAGACGCATTCCGGATGACTCGGTTGATCTGATAATCACGGACCCGCCCTACGGGATCGACGGCGACCGGCTCCACAAGCACTACAACCGCAAGGAGGGGTTCGTGCTCGACGGCTACATCGAGGTCCCCGGCGAGGAATATGCCGATTTCAGCGTGCAGTGGATCGAGCAGGCGGCAAGGATTCTGCGCCCGGGAGGAACGCTGTATGTCGTATCAGGCTACACGAACCTGATCCACATTCTGAACGCGCTGCGTGCGACATGCCTGAACGAGGTCAACCACATCATCTGGAAATATAACTTCGGCGTTTATACGAGGCGCAAATACATCTCATCGCACTATCACATCCTCTATTACATAAAGCCCGGCGGCAGAGTGACCTTCAATACACACAGCCGATACGGCGCCGACGAGCGAGACGACGACCATGGCTCTTTGAATTACCGGGACAGAGAGGACGTCTGGATAATCAACAGGGAATACAAACCCGGACAGCGCAAGAACAAGAACGAGCTCCCTAAGCAGCTGCTGATTAAGCTCATACAATACAGCAGCAACGAGGGCGATCTGGTCTGCGACCTATTCCTGGGTAGCTTTTCTACCGCGAAGGTCGCCATCGGCCTCAATAGGCGCACGATGGGCTTCGAGAAGAGCAAAGTCGCGTTTGACTATCAGATCGAGGAAGTGACGAGGATCGAACCGGGCTGCCTACTTCCCGGTTTGAGAAGCCCTGAGCAGACCCAATTGCCCAATCAAGGCAGGCCCTGGACCGACGAGGAGAGGCAGCGGCTGTGGCAACGCTACCAAAGCCTAATCCGCATGCACCGCGTAAAGAAGAAGGTCATCAAGCTCCTATCCGAGGAGTTCGGCCGAGGCCGGTTCGCTTTGTCAAAGGTGATTCACCAGATGCATGGGAGGAAACGCCCGTGAGTTGGAGCAAGGTTCGAACCAGGCCATGCCTCTTAGGGATGACGCGCCTAAAGCGGGCCAGAAGTCACCCTGTTGTGGATAAGCACACCAAGCTCCTGGAAATCCTGGGGCTGATTTTCCAGCGGTAGTCTAACGAGCTCCTTTGCTACCTGGGATAGCCTCTCCGATCCTTGAACGAATCTCCCTCTCGTGTCTCTAACCTCGAAAAGGCGATTCACGATTCTCCGGAAGACCGGCTTTCCCTTAACGAGCTCCGGCCAGCATCCTTTACCATATTCGAGATTCGTCTGCCCGCCTGTGAGCTTCACGACGGTCTCATGTAGCCTCTTTTCGAGGGTCCTGTCAGCTAGGAGAGAGCTTGCCTTCTTTCCAAACTTGGCCCATTCGGGTCGGCCCTTAAGTGCCTTCAAAGCATCTGCCTCTGTGCGGAAGCACGCGGAGTCGCGGAATTTCTCGATCCATTTCTCCTTCAGGCGCTCCCGGACAGTGATAATGACAAGATTGGCCGCATCGAGATACAGTCGTCTCTGGCTGCACGATAGCGTTGCTTGTTCAAGATCAGCCTTGGTCTTGCGCTTCTTCAGATGGGGTGACTCCGACAAGTACTCCGGGATGATGAAATAGCTCTCTAGTTCCCGCCTGCGCCAGACTAGTAGGTTGCTCTCCCTGGGATCTGGGAAGTTCTTCCAGCATTTCGCGACAAATCTATCGTGCTGATGATCGCGATCGATGAGAAAGTAGTAGTCTGGGTGCACCTTGTGCAGAGCTTCCGCCGCGCCCCGTATTGTGTGGGAAGGCCCAAGCGCTTTCACTTTGATGTTTATACCCGACCTATCCAGGAGAGCCTGAATGACCTGAACGTCGAAGGAGTCGTCGGATTCACCCTCTACGAAGAGACAATGGCTGGCCTGTTGTCTTATCCTATCAGGATGGACACCAGTCTCGGTCCTGATCATTCTAGGACACGAGCACGCCTTTGGAGAGCTCTAGCAGGACACGGCGGTCAGGTGATGCATACTCGAACACATCTCTAGAGTGCGTGGCGACAATGAACTGGCTATTGGGAGCTATCTCGAGAAGCCTACGCATGAATGTGCGATGCCATTCGGCATTGAGATGAAGCTCCGGTTCGTCTATGAGAACGACGCCCGGCATCTGCCTCGCGTGGCGCCAGATCAGGAATAGGGTAGACATTATCTCCTTCTGACCAGAGCTCAAGCCGTCGAAGGAATACGATGATCCAGCGCCCTTAGGCTGCAGCCTGAGCTCGACCGCGTTGTCCGGCAAGGGCTTCAACTTGAGAAGAGAGACCCCCGCGTACTCTTCGAGCAGGTCGTTTAGCATCTTGTGTTCGTCGCCAGCTTGCCTGTCGTCTAGTTCCTCGAATAGGTTAGCCTTGCTCATCATCAACCGGATTATCTCCAGTTTGAATGCACTGATTATCGTCTCAGCCCTGTACCGGGGGGGTCTGCGAAGATAGGCCCTGTGTGGCCGACCATCCTCAAGAATCGATCCCAGCTCCGGACTTCCCTCCTGGACCTTTCGATAGCTGTGAAAATAAACCAATCCGGGGAGAACTAGCGGATCGGTGCTAAAACCAAGAAGTGAGCGCATGCCGGCTGCAAACGTAACCCCTACTCTTGGGAACCCCCTTCTCAGGTAATCTCGCAGCTGTTTGATTTCTCCAGCAACTTTGCTTTGCCCTCTTCGCATAATAGATAGCGTGGGTTCGCACTGCAACTTCCCTGCTCTCAACTCGGCTCGAATAGATGATTCACTGCATCCAGAGCGGATCATAAGATCGTATGGATCGACTTCTATCCCGTATCTCTCGAAGTCCCCGACCGGCTTAATAGTTTCGCACGCAGCCATAATCATCAATGCACAGCACTCGAGAACTGAAGTCTTGCCGACGCCGTTCTCGCTGCCTATGACCACCATGTCTGGGTCATCGGGCATACGAGGCTCGGGGAAGTCTAGCTCTAGCTCATCAAGAACCTTGTAGTTCTTTACTACTAGACTTCGAATTCGTAGGCCTTTCTGTGACTCTTTCTTCATAGCGCAACTCAGCTTGGGAGATAAGACACAATGAATCCTCGATTCTGAGAGAGTGCCAGACCCCGGAATCTAATGCAAGGATGGATCGACCAAGGGCGCTCAAGGGCAGCGATTCTCCATCAGGAGCTCGATCCGATGCTGTGGATGCTCTAAGAGGTCACAGTCTTGCCGCTCCTGCTTCACCGTATGTCATCTGGCTCAGCCCGGGTAGAGCGGGGACATCTTGCGGAGCTCTTCGATGATGGGGGGCAGCTGTTCCAGGACATAATCCACATCGTCTTGCGTGTTCATTCGACCGAGGCTGAACCTGATGGCGCCATGCACGTGCTGCGGCTCGATGCCCATCGCGGTCAACACCGGCGAGGGCTCCAGCGACGCAGATGAACACGCCGAGCCGGTCGATACGCATACCCCTTTCGCGCTTAAGCGCAGCATTATCGATTCACCCTCGATGTATTGGAAGCGGATGTTGGCCGTCGAGCAGAGCCGCTTTTTGGGGTGTCCATTTAAGGTCGTATGAGGGATGTTCTCCAGGATGCCCTTCTCAAGTTTGTCGCGCAGCCCGCAGATACTCGTAGGTTCGGCGCCGCAATGCTCTGAGACGAGCTTGCAAGCCTCGCCAAGCGCCACGATGCCAACCACGTTCTCGGTCCCGGCCCTTCTGCCTCGCTCCTGATGGCCGCCGTGGATGAACTGCCCGATCTTCACGCCCGACTTGATGTAAAGCGCCCCACAGCCCTTCAACGCGTATATCTTGTGCCCCGAGATGGCCATCATGTCAATGTCGAGTTCATTTACGTTAAGCGGGACCTTGCCCAGGCTCTGGACAGCGTCCGTGTGCATCAGAACGCCAGCCTCACGGGCGATCTTTGCTATCTCTACGATTGGCTGAATCGTCCCAACCTCATTATTCGAGTGCATCACTGAGACGATGACGGTCTCGGGCCGTATCGCCCGCTTCACGTCGTCAGGATCGACCATTGCATATTGATCGACGGGCAAAAACGTAACGTCGATGCCCTGCTTCACGAGGAAACGGCACGTGTTGCGAACCGCCTCGTGCTCAATACTCGACGTTATGACGTGTTTCTTGTCGTTCTTTGATGCGCTAATGGCCCCCTTAATCGCCCAATTGTCCGCCTCGGTTCCGCTGGATGTGAAGAAAATCTCCTCCTTCTTCGCGCCGACCGCGGCAGCCACGTGCTTTCTCGCCTCGTCCAGCGCGGCCTTCACTGGCCTGCCTGCCTCGTGAATGGATGACGGGTTGCCAAACCGCTCACCGAGATATGGAAGAGTTGCATCCCTTACCCTGGGATCGACGGGCGTCGTTCCGTTGTTGTCAAGATACACCATTCTCATTTTGAGCCTCCTTGACGGCGAATTGGCTTTCGTCCAAAGTGTAATCCAGATATGAGTCTCTAGATTCAACATTAGCACGGCGTCAGGAATTCGCAATTCCAAGCTGGAGGGCAGCGAGATGATCAGGACGGTCAATAAGTTGGTTGTGATTGGGGCGTCGGCCGCGGGGCTTTCAGCCGCAAGTCGGGCGAGGCGCGTGAATCCTGGCCTCGATATAGTCGTGCTGGAGAAGACGGAGCACGTCTCTGTAGGCTTGTGTCAGCTGCCTTATCTCGTTGCGGGATACATTAAGGACAGACGAGACGTTGTGACCATCCCGCTCGACGACCTGCGTGAGAAGCGGAACCTCGACGTTCGAACTGCGCACGAGGCGCTGGGGATCAACCCGACTGCGAAGACCGTAGCGTTCAAGGACCTAGAGTCGGACAAAGAGCACGAGATGGAATACGACCGGCTGGTCTTGGCGACGGGCGCACTTCCGATCAGGCCGCCTATCTCTGGCCTCGAGGCGCCGAACGTGTTTGTGCTCCGTTCTCTAGAAGATGCGCTTGTGATCATGGATTACATCAAAGAACGAGGTCCGAAGAACGCCGTCATCGTTGGCGGGGGCTACATTGGGCTTGAGATGGCCGAGGCGCTCGCGCGGAACGGTCTTTCGGTAGCGATGGTTGAGATGCTGCCGAACGTTCTCGGGACGATGGATGATGAGCTCACGCTGCCGGTCGAGGCGCACCTTAGGAAACAGGGCGTGAATCTGCTGCTATCCTGCCCGCTTGAGAGTGTGAAGCTGGGCGCAGACGGTTACGCCTCATCGGTTGCGGCCGGAGGTAAGGAGCATCCTGCCGATATGGTTCTGATGTCACTTGGGGTTCGCCCGAGCACTGCGATTGCGAAGGAGGCCAGACTGACCATCGGCGAGACGGGCGCGATTGCGACAGATTGGAAGCAGAAGACGTCCGATGAGAGCATCTTCGCGGCCGGAGACTGCTCAGAGTCGCAGGACATCGTGACGGGCAAGAAGGTGTGGGTACCGCTGGGCTCGACGGCCAACAAGCACGGCCGCGTCGCTGGGGACAATGCGGCCGGCGGATACTCGACTTTCCGAGGAATCACCTCGACGGCCATCTCGAAGACGTTTGATATTGAGATCGGTAGAACAGGCCTGACGGAGAAGGAGGCCGAGAAGCTCGGTCTGGATTACGAAGCCGCTGTAATCACATCACGCTCGCGTTCCGGCAATTATCCAGGCTCTAAGCAGATGACCGTGAAACTGGTCTTTGAGCGCGTTGGAGGCCGTTTGCTCGGTGGTCAGGTCGTCGGGGAGGACGGCGTCCTTGCCCGAATCAACGTCCTGGCCTGTGCGCTATTCAACCGCCTGACTGTGGATGAGGCCTCGCGCCTCGATCTGGCCTACGCCCCACCCTTCGCCCCCGCCTGGGACCCCGTGCTCCTCGCCTGCAATCAGGCGGCCAAGAAGGTGAGGGGGAGGTAGAACCAGCTGATGTCGATACGTGATACATCAATCCGGCAGCCAGGTCACGGCTCGTGGTAGCGAAGGACTTCGTTCATTTATCCGCTCTTATCTTGGCTATCATCAACGGCCTCATCTTATTCTGGCGGTTGAAGCGAGATAGGCCGAAACTAAGAGTCAGACCTCTTCATCCTGATCAATACCAGTGGTGGTTCAGATTGCCTCCCGGCGAGTATCAGGGCCAGTCAACTAGAAAACACGGTTTTTTGGCCTACATCGAGATCACAAATCGGGGGCTTCGAGACGTCAGCTTCGTTTCCTGGGGCCTCAGGATTAAGACAAGAGGCGGCAAGAAGTTAGAACTGCATGAGATAAGTATCCCTGAGCCCAGGGGGACTGCTGGGGCTTCTGAGAATATCAAGTTCTATCCGGTTCTAGGTCAGAAGACACCCCACTTTGAAGGAAGTACTTTGGTCAAATCCGGCGCAAGTACACTAGGCATGGCCTATTACATCGCCGAGGTTTATGGCAGTGAGGATTGGGACCCGCCGATAGCGGAGGACGGCAAGGTGCAGGCGAAGGTTGGGATAGAGGACGCGTTCGACAACAAGACGAGCTGCAAGATAACATTCTCAGAGATCAGCCTCGAGCGTGCAGGGGAAATAGTGCCCGGCATCGCGAGGATTGGGTGACACAGAATGATGCTCTCCTGTAACGGATGGAGCCAGACTTAAGCCGACATATTCTCAAGCTTTCTGATTCTCGCCGAAGCACTCGCATACCCAAGTCTGGATAGGACCATTCAAATCCTCGCTGCTGATTCGTTTGCCGGTGTATCTTCGTAGGAGCTCGTCGATTTTGAGAAGACAGTGTGAACTTATGTTGAGAGCGCAGGCTCTTTCGATGGCCCGTGCTCTCTTCTGGTCAAACTCCATTTGGCTCATTTGACCCTTTCTCCTGAAGCGTTCTAGCCTCTCTATGTCGGATGTCGCGTCTTCACGCGGCATAAGGTCCTCAATCTCGATGTTTGGGATTCTAGGGAGCTCGTCAACGTCCAGTATCTTGAGCAGCATCTCTCTGCCTTCGGACCTTAGCTCATCTGACATATCACGGTCAGAATAATATTCGACCATCTGCGTGATGAATAGCCACCCGTCCACCGTCTCGTTCGGGAAGTCCCACTCACTCTTGATTTTAACTAGATCAATGCGAGCTTGCTTTACCAGTTCGTCGATACTCCCGAAGAATCGACACCAATGGCTGCCCGCCACTTGTCGCCTCAACTTGAGCATTCTTGGATGAACTTCCGTGACATTGTTCTTGAGGAAGTAAAGACAGCACTTCCCTGATTCAACTGCTCTGACGTATTCTTTCTCTGTAGTCGAAAGCTCTGACTCCAGAATACTTCGTCCGGCGTAATCCCTCCCGAAGAGGAACATGACGACGTCTGCATCGCGAACCATCCCCATACAAACCGGTATGGGCTGCTGACGGTTACCATCCTCTAATGGATCTTCGCAATACACGGGAATCATGTCGAGATCATGGATGAGCTCAACAAGCTGGGCTCTTTCATCTTCGAATTCGGAGACGACCGAGGAGACAAAGACCTTCAGCGGTCGTACGTCGTATTCTGGCAGCGGATGCGTCTCTTCAAACATTGTAGTCCAGAGTTCTCATCCTCAGTCACCCTCCTCGCCGATGTCCTTCAGCAGCGTTGAGGCGACGATGCCGACTGCGACGGCAAACCATAGCGTGCAGAGGCGGATGACGATCGTCGCGGCCGCGGCGGCGCTCTTGTCCGTGCATTGGGTGAGCTTCAGCAGGAGGCCGGTCAGGCTGACCTCGGTGAGGCCTATCCCGCCGGGCATCATGGTTATAGCGCCGGCAAGCGTCGAGAAAGCGTAGATGAATACCGCGTCGCCGAATGACGCGAAGCGGGTGATGTCCAGCGCCTCGAGCACAATGTAGAACGCGACGCACTCGCAGAACCAAGAGACGACGCTCAGCCCGACGGCCGGAACCAGTCGCCGAAGCCTTATCAGCTGATACATCGACTCGTATGCCTCGGCTGCTTTGTCCGTGAACCTCTTCAGAAGCGGAATCATGCCCACGAGAGTGAGAAACGACTGGGCGAGGCGCCTCGAGCCGACGACGACAATGACCGCGACGGTTATCGCGGCGCTAATCAGGAGCACCTTGCCGCCGGTTGCGAACGTCGCCGCGCCCCAGGCGGAGAGGATGAGGAATGCAATGAAGTCGGTGAAGCGTTCTGCGACGACTATGGGGGCGGTCCTGGCGATAGCGGAGCCATCGACCATCTTGAGAAAGAGGGACTTTATGACCTCGCCAAACCTACCGGGGCTTATCGTCATCGTCAATCCTGCAAGGAATATCTTGAAACTCTCCTTTCTGCTGATCCTCACGCCCAAGAGCCGCAGGTAGTAGTCCCACTTGAAGAACCTGAGGATGTAGTTGACGAAGGCCAGTCCGAGGACGCAGGGCAGATACCAGAGGTTGAAGCTGGCGAGCGATTGGGCGAAGTCGTCGAAGCCAGAATAGATTGAAATGATGAGGAAGACGCCGGCCCCAAGGACGATAGCGATTATGAGCTTCTTGCGCAGGCGATGAAGTATGCTCAAAGGCCCATCCTCTTGAGTATCATCTTGTCCTCGGTCCACTTATCCCTAACTTTGACGAAGATGTGCAAGAACACCTTGGAGCCGAGCATGGCCTCCATCTCCTGCCGCGCCAGCGTCCCGATTTGCTTCAACATCTGGCCGTTCTTGCCAATTACTATAATCTTCTGGCTCGATCGTTCAACGTAGATCGTGGCGTCTATTCTGATTAGCGTCTGCTCGCCCTTCCGCTCTTCCTCGATTGATTCGACGACGACGCCGGTTGAATACGGGAGCTCCTGTCGCGTCAACATCGTCGCCTTCTCTCTGATGATCTCCGCGAGGATGAATTCCTCCGACAGGTCGGTGACGGTTTCTGCGGGATAATACATCGGGCCTTCGGGCAGCAGGCCGATGAGTGTGTCGAGAAGCGAATCAACGTTCGTGTTCCTAAGCGCCGAGACGTGAAAGGTCTCCTTGAAGTCTAGAAGCGAGCAATAGCGCTCAGTCATATCCCTGATGTCTATCTCGGGATGCTGAGGCAGAAGGTCGCATTTGTTTATGGCTAAAAGCACAGGGCACTGCACTCTGCCGAGGCTTTTGAGTATGAATACGTCCTGGGGATGAGCCTTTCTCTTCACCTCTGTCAAAAAGACTATTGCGTCCATGTCCGACATGGCGTTCAGCGCCGCTCTAACCATCATCTTGTTCAAGAGCTTTGGCGGCTTGTGTATGCCGGGCGTATCCAAGAGGATAACCTGTGCGTCGGGGAGCGTCTTTACGCCTAGAATGCGATTGCGCGTCGTCTGTGGTTTGTCGGTGATGATCGCTATCTTGTTGCCGACGATGAGATTGATGAGCGTCGATTTGCCGACGTTTGGCCTGCCGATGATCGAGACGTAGCCTGACCTGAAGGCCCGCTCAGCCATTCCTCTAGTCTTGCTCTTCGCCTTCGGGTTCGCCAATGGGCGCAATCTCGCCGGAGCCGGAAGCGAGCTCGTCCGCCAATTGAAGCCCCTGCTCGATCGAATTGTCCATGTTGTTATACCAGAACAGCCCAGTCCGGCCGGCCAGGTGGACGTTCACAAAGCTTTTGACATCCTCTTTGACCTGCTTTCTTTGCTTCGCATAGCTGAGTTCGTAGAGCGGATATGTGTTATCGACCCTCTCGGTGTGGATGTCGAGGATACTGCTGCGAGTGGTCATGCCGACCTTCTCAAGGTCCTCTATGATTTTATCTCGCTGAGATTCCGCGAACTTGATGTCCGCCGGGCCGCGGCTCGTCATCTCCACGCAAACGCCGCTCTTGCCCTCTGGAACCATGTGCGGGCTGAAGTTCTCGGGGAATGAGGCCCTGGTCAGCGTCAGGTCATTGCTTGGGAAGTATATCCACTGATCGTTGAGGCCAATTTTGTGGTCGATCTCTATGTTGAAAGCCACCAGCGAGAGGTAATTCAGGTCTGGTTTTCGTATCCCAAGTTTCTCCGCGAGCAAAGTGACCGGCGCCGTCCAAATCAGAACGTCCACGTCGTCCTTTTGGCCGTCGTAGGCTATCGACGTCACTCGGTGATTGGCCGTAATCAGCTGCAGATCTAGCACGTCGCATACAACGCTGCCCCCGAACGATTTGATACTGGCCTCGAGCTTCTTGCTGAAAACATCAACGCCGTGCTTGGGATACACAAACTCGGTCGTAACGGGGCTCGGCAGCAGCGTTACCTTCAGCGTGTCCCACAGGGTATTCATGCTGGCCCGCTTGTCGATGATGGCCCTGTCGATGCTCGCTGAAGCCCACGTCGCGTGCAGCTTCGCTGGGTCCGTCCAGCAGTACTTCACCGTGTAGCCGTGGAAGAATATCTCATAAAGCGTCGGGCCGTATTTGCTCTTAATATAGTCGTCGAAGCGCTCGGTCGTGAACTTCGGCCGGCTGAATAGATCGAAAAAGCACTTGATAAGAGCTGATTTCGGCAGCTTGAGCAGCGATTTCGGCCTCAGCGGCCATCGATGGTATTTGCCGAAGAGATAGACGCTGGAGTGCCTCTCGATCGTCAGGCCCTCGTCTGCCAATACGCTCTTGATGAATTCCCCGATGTGGGGCTTATCGGTGTGGAATCGGTGTGGGCCGATATCGAAGGAAAAATCGCCATACCTAAAAGTTCTGGCCAGGCCACCGACCTCGCTGAGTTTCTCCAGCACGACAACGTCGAACCCGCGCCGCGCCAGCTCGTAGCCAACCGTCAAGCCGCACACCCCGGCGCCAACTATGTGGGCTCGTCTCTTCTTTTCACTCATAAAAACCTCTAAGAATCTTAACACCTCTTCTGATTGCAGGAGCCGGGCGAAGTCATCCTACAATCTAATCAACAGGTATAATGCCATGCGGAGATGATTTGACCAGTCCCAACACTGGGCTTGTATGGACGATCATCCGTAGGGGTCCGCCCCCGCGAGGTTGGGACATATCTGCGGCGGTGTTGTGTAGGGGCGTGGGGGGGTGTGACCCCCCGGGGAGTATATTTTGGGCGAGAGGTTTGTGGGTT
>CAYZPW010000008.1:40956-54936 GCA_964480475.1 uncultured bacterium
CCGCCCGTTCTATTTGTTTGTCGCTTCGTGTTTGGCGTTTTCGTTTGGATTGACATCGCCGGGCGGGTCTTCAGACCACGGTCCCATGAAACGCCTGGCCCATCAATTTGCCTTATTCAAATAGCTTTGTGAAATCCCCATCTCAGGCATTAGCCTGAAGAAAAAATGCCTCATCCGAAATCGCGCTATCGGCTGATAAACCGAAGCAAACAGCGACAGAAGCCTCGTGCAGACGAAGTCCTTCGCCTTTGAATCGACGAAGAAGGACAGAAAATACAAGCTCTCAAGCACCCGTTTGTCGCGCCTCGAAAGCCAGGGCATATTGCTTCTCTCCATCTTGAGCTCGCCCCACTTAGCGAGGGTCTCTGGCTCCTCGAAGCCATACCGCAGAGTGTCCTCGTAGATGTCGGAACCAGGATACGGGATATAGGTTGCAAGCGCCGTGATCGTGGCCTTTGGGTTTTCACGCATCACCCGCATGATCAGCTCAACCGTCTTTTTCAGGTCCGCCTCGCGCTCATAAGGAAGGCCCGTTATGAAGCTGTACCGCGGGATTATATCGACCTGGGCGAGGCGCCGGTTCACGTCGAACAGCTGCGCCATCTTGAGCTTCTTACCGATGCGCTTGAGTATGCGCTCAGAACCTGATTCGACCCCAAAATACATCCGCCGGCAGCCGCTTTTTTCTAACAGCTTGAAGTCCGCGTCGCTCAACGTTGACATCTCTGGGATGTGGCCGCCTGTCGTGGTCCAAGTTATGCCGGCCCCAACGAGCGCCTCGGATATGCGCATTACTCGCTTGATATCGACGGAGTAGTTCTCATCGACGATGTAGAAGTGCTTTGCGTTGAACCGCTCGCCCGCTCTCAGCATTCGCTCCACGAAAACGTCGGCCGAGAACGCCCGCCATCTCTGCCTATGAAAAACCTTGTTGTAGCAGAACGAGCAGTTGTTTGGGCAGCCGCGGGAGCTCTCGATGTAGAACGTAGGCTTCTCGAACTCAAGCGGCAAGTAGTCGGTGAAATCAACGAGATCGTATGGCATTTCGGGCAGCGTGTCCATCTTGATGAGGTCTCTGGGGCCTGTATAATGTGGCTTCCCGTCGTGCTCAAACCATAGGCCCCGGACGTTCTTGAGGTCTGCGCCGGACTTGAGTGTTGTCACAAGCTCGAAGAAGGTCTCTTCGCCCTCGCCCTCCACGATGATATCGACGCCTGGGTCTGAAAGCGACTGCTCAGGCAAAAGCGTCGTGTGAGCCCCGCCCCAGACGATCGGCACGTCAGAGTGCTCTCGGACAAACGAGGCGACCTGGAGAGAGTGCTTGATCTGGTTGCCGGTCAGACTGTGGATACCGACGCAAAGAGGCGATGAGTTCAGCTCCTTCAGAAGGCTCTGACGCCATTCCTCATCGAGGCGCTGGTCAATGAGGACTGTGTCAAACTCACGCGCGACATATCGCGCGGTGGAGAGCAGACCAAGAGGCGGCGTCGGGCTCGTCCTGAGCGTGTCCCAGTGCCCGAATATCGGCTCCACCAAAACTACTTCAGCCATTCAGTCAGTTGTCTCCAGAATAGCGGGTTTTTCAACCAAGACGGGCGGCAATACCGCCCCAGTCGTGGCGAATATAGCCATTAGGCAGCGCGGCTGTCAAGGAGCAGCTTACGGAAGTGGAAGGGCGAAGAGGCGAAAAGGCGAAGAGGCGAAAGGGGATGAGCAGCGTTCGATCACTTGATTCTGGGCCCCTGAAGAAATCAGACGGTGCATCACTCTTAGTGGATTACTGTCAGATTGGCACGATGCACAGCTAGCGCCCAACCGCGCTCCTATTGAGCCGGGACCGGGTAGTGGAAACCCATATCGACCGTGCCGGTATCCGGCTCGCCATCCGCCTGTGTCGTCATCTCAGAGAGCCCTGCCTCCTCGGCAGACTTGCTGCCAGCGTCAATGCACGGGCTGTCAGGGTGAAGGTAGTAATCTCCCAGAGGGCCAGCGACGAACATCGGGTCATCGTGGATGTTGCCCTCACCCTCATCCTCGTCCTCGATGCAGGAGAATGCCGCCAGACAGCCGTCAAGATCGTCGCCGTTGGCCCAGATGATGCAGTCTTCAATGGTTGGAGTACCTTCCTCCTCAGAATAGATGCCGCCGCCTGCCCCGGATTCCGCTGCCGAGTTGCCCACTATAGTGTTGTTAGTGATGATTGGTGAGCTATGAGAGTCGCAATATATCCCTCCTCCGTCGAAGCCAAACCGTCCATACACCGAATTGGCAATTATCAAGTTGTTTGAGATGGTTGGGGAACTGTGTGCGCAGAATATGCCCCCGCCGCGCTCTCCCGCCTGGTTTTCGCTGATTATGTTGCCCGACATGGTTGGCGAACTCTGGCTGAGATATATACCTGCGCCGTCATTGTCTACTGAGTTGTAGGCAACTTCGTTGTCCGCGATCGTCGGGGAACTGTGCTCGCAGTAAATGCCTCCGCCGTCCTCCCACGCCGAGTTACCCGTTATTGTGTTGCCTTTGATCGTAGGCGAACTATCATTTTCGCAGTAAATGCCTCCGCCAAAGGATCTGGGGTCGTTTAGGCTGATACTGGTCTCGTTTTGGTCGATAGTGTTGCCCGAGATCATAGGTGAGCTCTCATCGCAGAGTATGCCTCCGCCGAGCAGGCGAGCGTAGTTGTGGCTTATCGTGTTGCCCGTGATCGTCGGCGAGCAATTCTTACAGCATATACCACCGCCGCCGTTGGTATCTGCTGACTGCCAGGACACAATGTTGTACGTGATGCTGTTATTTGAAATCATAGCGGAACTCCGTTCACAATATATCCCGGCGCCGAAGAGAGAGGCATAATTGTTTAATATGGTGTTTTGCTCGATAAGGGGCGAGCTGTCTTCTTCGCAATAGATTCCGCCGCCGAACGAACCCGCGTCGTTGACCCTGATCGTGTTCTTGAGGATGCTTGGCGAGCTCTTGACGCAGCAGATGCCGGCGCCATAATCCGATTTGTTGGAGCTGATTGTGTTAGCGATAATAAGAGGCGAAGCGTAGTAGCAGTATATGGCCGCGCCACCAACTGCCGCATAGTTATCCGTTATTATGTTGCTCTGGATTCGCAAAGAGCTGTTGACGCAATACACTGCCCCGCCGCACTGATCAGCCTCGGACGCACCATAGGCCGCGCCGCCGGTCATCGTGAGACCCTCCACAATGAGGTTCTCCACGCCCATGCACCGAATGATGTGATCGGCGGAGTACTCCCCGTCGAGAATGGTCGCGTCGGCGCCGTCGCCCGAGATGGACACGAGGCTTCTCATCGTGAGAGGGTAAGTCTCGCCGTTCGTGGTCGCCGAATACGTGCCGGCCGCGGCGTGGATGGTCGCCAGACTCTCCTCGGAGACCAGAGCCGAAGCGAGTGCGCAAGTAATCGTTTTGAACGGCGCGTCCGGGGAGCCATCGCCCAAGTCGTTGCCCACCTCGCCGTTCACATAGAGGTGCTGCGTCCCCTCAATACAAATGGCCAGCCTTTCAGTGGCCGACTCGGACCACTGGTAATCATCGTCCTGAACCCGGAATGAGATAGTATGGGTGCCTAGCGAAAGACCGCTTGCGAGCTTCTCAAAGTCCTTCTCAACAGATAAGATGCCGTCGAGGTTCGAGCTCCATTCATAGGCCTCGATTGGCCCGTCCTTGTCCGTACCATGGCCCCGGAACTCAACCGTGTCCCTGCCTTGCACCGCCGGATTGGGCAGGATGGAATCGATGTAAGCCACCGGTATAGGGAACTGGGCCTCGATGATAAGCTCCTGGGTGGCGGCCCTCGACCAGAGTCCGGAATCATCCTGCACTCTGTAGGAGATGACGTGCGCGCCCAATTCGAGGCGCCACGCGGGGCAGCTGAAATGGTCGCTAGTGCTGAGAATCCCTTTGAGGTCCGAAGACCATTCGTGCGCCTCCACGGTCCCGTCAGCGTCGGTCCCGTGGCCGACGAATTGAATGGTGTCCACGTATTGTGTAGCGGGATTGGGCGAAATGGAGTCGATATATGCGATCGGTCGTTCGCCTACCGGGATCGGGTAGTGGTACCCCATATCGACCCTGCCTGTGTCAGGCGTGCCGTCAACCTGCGTCGTCCGGTCAGAGAGGCCGGCTTCCGCTGCTGATTGCCTGCCGGCGTCTATGCACGGGCTTTGCGGGTCCAGGTAGTAGTCACCCAATGGGCCCCAGGCAAACATTGGGTCCTCACTTATGCAGTGCCGGCCGCTCATCGAATCGTAAGCAGCGCCGATACAACAAAACGTCGCCTTGACACGGCAGGTGTATTCCTGAGAGAGGTCCCATGAACCGTTGCCCCACACGATGCAGTTCTCTATCGTTGGGCGAGCGCCGCCACAGCAGTATATGCCGCCGACGCGGGCCTCTTCACAGCTTGCGTAGTTGCCATAGATGGTGTTGTTTGTGATCAATCCTGATCTTGTTGCGCAGAGTATCCCCCCTCCGAAGCCCCAGTTTGCTCTGTTCCCCAATATCAGGTTGTTCGAGAGCAGGGGCGAGTCCCCTTCAATCTGTATCCCACCGGAGTGCCCGCCCGTTGAATTGTGTGCGACGTAATTGCCGGTGATTTCTGTCGAATCGCCCATCGCGCATATCCCGCCGCCGTAGGTGCCCGACTCGTTATCCTCAACTACGTTGTTTAGGATTGACGGCGAACTGTCCTCATCGCTGAATATCCCTCCGCCATACCAACTGGCCGAGTTATTCCTGATTACATTGTCCTTGATTGCCGGTGAGCTCTTTTCGCAGTATATGCCGGCGCCCCTGCCTTCCGCATCCGCGTACCCACCATTTGCTCGACCTCCCGTTATGGTAAGACCCTTTATCGTCGAGTTGTCCACGCCATTGCAATAGAACACGTGAGGCGCATACCCCCCTGCATCAAGAATTGTATTCCTCGCATCTTGGCCGACAACCGACACCCAGCTCTTCATGTTCAGCGGGAACCTCTCGCCGTTGGTCGAGGCAGCGTAGATGCCAGCCGCGACGTGGATCGTGATCGGATCCGCCTCGGATCCCCCATAGCGAAGGCTGCGGTTCACCGTCTTCCAGGGGGAGCCTCTAGACCCGTCATAAGCGTCGTCGCCCAGCTGGCCATCGACGTAGTAGTGGGAGCCTACCAGCGCATGGACCTGAAATGGGCACTGGTCAACGGAGAGGAGGCCTAAAGAGCCTGTGCCCGCGCGGGAGACCGCGGTCACGTAGGTGTAGCTGCCGGGCACAGCGTCGGTCGGTACAACCTGATCGATGATCATCTCCGGTCCCGCGGCGAAACTCGAAGGCAGCGTCAGATCAGAATACCAGGGCCAGATGCCGACTGCGAAGCCGTTTTGCGTGAGCGAGACCATCGAACCGTCCGGCATCACAATCGCCACGAAGATGTCCACTGCAACATCCACCGCTCGGTTCTCAAGGCTCATAAAGCCCTGCAAGACGTCACCTGCCGCGAACTCGTCTGCGTTGAGCGAACAGCTCACCTCGACATCGATCTGCGCCTCGGCGGCGAGGACGGTGATAGGCAGCCAAATCAGCAGGAGAGAGATTAGTATGATCCAACGTGTTCTCATCGTGAGCTCCTTCAGTTCATTACGATTATAGCAAGGCAGCGAAAAGACTGCACGGATTCATAAGCAGATTCCGCCCCAACCAAATAGAATACCTGCTTTTTGGCGTATTTGCTCGGGTCTTTGTGGTCAAATCCCCGTCTTACCCCGCCGGGTGCTGCAATCCCTTCACAGGCCCCTTTCTCCTTTTTTCCATTTCTCCCCTTCTCCCCCTCTCCGTGTTACGGAGAGTCTGTGAATCTCAGCGATTGGAGGGCGAGGCAGGGCGCCGCCTTCTCCGAGTTGATAATAGCAGAAAGGAGGTTTTCTGCGCTTGGGTCCCAGGAGCTGAGGAGACTTGTAATCGATGTCGTGGCATACGTCGATAACAAAGAGGAAGAGCTCGACAAAAAAACCGAAGCTGCTTAACTTGAGTTACATATTTGATGGTGGTATCTCTGCCAGCGCAGTATCTAATGGAAAGACTTGGGGAGAGGATGAGCAAAGAAACAGGTAATGGCAAAGCTCGGCAACAGACAGAGAATAAGCACAAGAGGAGAGCGCTGGGTCCTGTCTCAAGTTTCGAGGAACATGTTCGTCGCGATTGGTGGCGGAACATATTCAATGCAGCTTACCTTAAAACAGATGCCGACGTAATCAACGACGAGGCGATTACTCGCCAGGAAGTGGACTTGTTCTGTGAGATTCTGAAGCTCTCGCCGGAGGAGAGGGTTCTAGACCTGTGCTGCGGGCAAGGACGCCATGCGCTTGAATTGAAGAGGCGTGGGTTTGCGAATATCTGTGGATTGGACCGCTCGCACTACCTGATTCAGAAGGCCAAGTCGCAGGCGAAGAAGCAAGAACTGGATGTGAGATTCAGGGAAGGAGATGCCAGGAAACCACGCTACGCACCGGATACTTTCGATGTGGTGATGATCCTGGGAAACAGCTTTGGTTATTTTGAGACGATTCAGGATGATCTAAGAGTTTTGACAGAGGTTTTCAGGATTCTGAAGCCATGGGGTCGTCTCCTTATCGACATCGCAGACGGGGAGTACTTAAGGCACCATTTTCAGCCTAGGTCTTGGGAGTGGATAGATAGGAACTATTTCGTCTGTCGCGAGCGCTGCCTATCGTTGGACAAGCAGCGCCTGATCTCGCGAGAGGTGATCTCGCATGTGAAGAAAGGGGTTTTTGCGGACCAGTTCTATGCAGAGAGACTCTACACCAGGGAGAGCATGTCGGAGCTTCTGAAGAGAGCGGGCTTCAACGAGATGAACTTCAGCGGAGCAATATCCCCCAATTCGCAGCGCAATCAGGACCTGGGCATGATGGAAAAGCGAATTGTCGTGACCGCCGTTTGCAGGAAAGAGTGGGCCCCGGTCAAGAAGAGCAAGAAAGAGATAACAAAGAACATAGTGGTGCTGTTGGGCGACCCGTCGCAGCCTGACCCTTTGAAACCATCGCGCATCTTTGATGACGATGACATTTATACAATTGATCAGCTTAAGGGTGCGTTAAGAGAGCTGAAGGGCTACCATTTCACATATCTTAGTAATCATAGTGCTTTGTTTCAGGCCCTGACCAATATGAAGGAGACGGTTCATCTCGTTCTTAACCTATGCGATGAGGGTTTTAACAACGATGCCGGAAACGAACTCCATGTGCCAGCCTTATTAGAAATACTGGGTTCTCCGCCTTACACAGGCTCTGGTCCCCAGTGCCTCGCTCACTGTTACGACAAATCACTTGTCCGTGGGGTTGCAAAGGAGATGGGGATCCCCGTGCCCAAGGCCTTTATTATGAAACCGGAAGACCAAATCCTCAAAATCCCGTTTGGATTCCCTGTCATTGTAAAGCCCAACTTCGGCGATTCCAGCTTTGGGATAACCCAAAGAAGCGTGGCAAATAGCATTGAGGAGCTTCTCAATGCTATCGCAGAGATCAGAGAAAAATTCGGCTATCGCGAACCTGTTCTTGTTGAGGAATTGCTCACAGGGAAGGACCTGAGTGTGGGGTTGATAGGCAGTCCGCCTGAATCCTACACGATTCTTCCTATTATCGAGGAGGATTACTCGGAGCTTCCCGAGGAACTTCCAATGATATGCGGTTACGAGGCAAAGTGGCTCCCGGATTCGCCTTACTGGAAGATTAAATCAATCCCTGCCACGCTAGGAGAAGATGTGGCGAAGTTCATAGTACAATGCTGCTTGGACCTTTTTGACAGGCTTAAATGCAGGGATTACGCCCGTTTTGACTGGAGGCTTGATCACCGGGGAAATCCGAAGCTCCTTGAGGTCAATCCGAATCCTGGCTGGTGTTGGGATGGCCATCTTGCAAAAATGGCTAATATCGCAGGGATGTCTTATGCCCAGATGCTGGAGGCTATTCTACAAGCAGCCGAAACGCGATTGGGCATCCTGGGGACCGAGAGAATCGAGGAGCCCGTTGGTAAGACCTCGCCTAACAGCAGCTAATGCGTAGTCGAGCGGGAGCGCCTCGACGTAGCCCGGCCAGTTGTGCAGGTCGAGGCGATCTAAGCCTCGCTTGATGCTCTCCTGAACGTTCGGCTCCCGCCGGGAGCAGGCGCAGCGCCTCGGTCGCATACTTCGCCCCAAGACGCGCGGCCAGAAGGCCTACTTCTTCACCCTCGTCTCCAAGGACACCAAGCAGCAGGAATCCGCCCTCAACCGCCAACGCTTCCTCACCGAGCGGGGTTACCCGTATTCTAGCTACGATTGGCGCGAGATACTGGGCGTGTAATGGATGACCTCGTAGGATCAGGTACCCGCAATGTAGTATTCTGTTTGACCGGAATGCTAGAGCGTGTTACAAAGAACCAGTTAACGTTTTAGAGAAGCCCGAAAGGTCGTTTGATATGAACCAACGAGCTGCGTACAAGAACTTCACAGGCAGGCTCAAGCTTCTGATCAGCAAGAACCCTCAGTTGATCAAAACAACCCTCAGTAACATGTTCACAATGCGAATACTCGGCAACAAGACGCACGGAGATCTTGCTGAAATCGGGATCTCCGAGTTCATCAACCAATATATGTATGATTTCCGCTCCGTACATGTCGGCAAGGACCTCTACAGAGCCAAACAGCAGGAAGAAGACATCCAGGTAACAGATGAGATTCACAAGATCGATTTCCCCATCAGCTTGAAGGCGTACGGAATTGGACCGCTGCAACTGTCAACAGACAAGAACTTCCTTATGTTTCCATTCCTCCGGGATCGTTGGGAGCACATACGCGGAAAAGACAGTATCGTCGCAATTCTGGATGATCCCGTGTTTGAAGGTTTCACGAATATCAACGTCCTGCCTTTGATATATGACGAGAAGAAAAAGCGCTGCAACATACTGGTGTTTGACTCCGAACGAGCCAAGCGATCAGTGACAGAGATCCGGTATGAGACACAAGGCCGCGGGAGGAAGCATCCGGTATATCGCTTCTTTGATAGTTCGGGTGATTATGTGTGTGAGGTCCGTTACGGCGATGCCGCCGCCAATGCTCTTCAGCGGGGGCTCTGGACTCACACGAAAAACGCACTGAAGTACTTCGAGAGCCTTACGAGCGGGTGGATTGACTATTCTGACAACCGCGTTCTTATCCAGCTGTTCTCTCATGCACTTGTAGCGAGCGAGAAAGGCCACAACTCAGCGCTGGAGAGGATTAAGGAAGACATTAGGGAGCAGAAGAAAATATCGGGTATCAACTGAAGATGAAGACGTTGAGCTTGTTTGAGGACATCATTGTTGATGCGCCTGCAACAGAAGGGTTGAAGTACGCAGGCTCAAAGCTGAAGCTTCTGGCACATATTCTCGAGCTCGCGAGAAAGGTGAAGCCTCGGGTCATACTTGACGGTTTCTCTGGAACGACGAGAGTTTCACAAGCTCTGGCGCGTTCGGGGTATCGGGTTGTCGCTAACGACATCGCCGTTTGGTCAAGAGTGTTCGGCACATGCTACTTACTGAACAGGCATCCGAGCAAACACTATAGCGATCTCATCGAGCACCTCAATTCTTTACCCGGCAGGGATGGGTGGTTTACCGAGAATTATGGAGGGGTATCCAATGGGGGGTGTGCCAAGCAATTAGACGATCTCAAGAAACCTTGGCAAAGACACAATACACGGAAGCTCGATGCAATCCGTGAGGAGATAGACAACCTCGATCTAGACGAAATCGAGCGATCTGTCGCATTAACAAGCCTGATGCTTGCGCTCGATTCGGTTGACAGCACAATAGGCCATTACGCGGCATACCTCAATAGATGGTCAGCACGGTCCTACAACGAGATGCTATTGAAAGTTCCCAACCTCACTGCTGCAGAAGACAAGCACCAGGTCCTGCAAGAGGATATCTTCAACGTTCTTCAAAGCACTGAAGTTGACTTGGCATATTTTGATCCCCCCTACGGCTCGAATAACGACAAGATGCCGCCTTCACGCATTAGATACGCTGCCTATTACCATATCTGGACCACAATCTGCTTGAATGACAAACCAGAGCTATTCGGGCGAGCACGACGGCGAACCGACAGCTCGGACCAGGTTGCCGCCTCGGTTTTTGAAGAGTTTCGTCGTAACTTCAGGACAAGCAGGTTCCTGGCAATAGAGGCGATCGAACGTCTTCTCAAGAACACCCGCGCACAACACATAATCTTGTCGTACAGTTCGGGTGGGAGAGCCACCGCAGACGAACTCAACGAGTCCATTCGCAAAAGCGGGCAGATCAAGGAAGTCATGGAAATCGATTACAAAAGAAACGTTATGGCTGATATGCGCTGGACATCCGAATGGGTGCGGGACGCGGAGTCTCCTAATAGGGAATTCCTCTTTCTTATCGACAAGGAATAATGGTCGAGTTGCAGGGATTTAAGTAACGTGGTTCAGAGAAACAACCAGGGAAGGCGCCTGGCGGCCTAGAAGACCTCAATCTGCCCCTAGAAGCCCAGGAGGCTTGCGGCAAAGCGCGAACGATTCTCGAGTGTGCGCACAAATGTTCGTCGAGTCTATTCAAAGCTTACCGACTAACAAAGGCCAAACGCGGCGCAGAAGGAGGCATGACAAGAGATGAGGAACAGGATCTTCTTCGGGCCATGCTGGTCATGGCTGCTGCTGGGCTTGATGGCATGCTCAAGCAGCTCATCCGGGACACGGTGCCCCGCCTCGTCAGTATTGACGACGATGTCCGGGCCAACCTCGAGAAGTATGTGACGAGACAGATCAAGGCAGAATCCATCGACGTTGACTCGCAGCGGGGAGCGAAATTCCTGGGGAGGATTCTCGCCGCTGCTTCTCAGCAAGGCCAGGTTATAGAAGAATGGATAGCCCACCTGACCGGGGGCAGTCTTCAATCGCCTGCTGAACTACAACAGATTGCTCAGGCCTTCGCCTTACCAGCTAAGGACATTCCATTAGACAACCCAAGCTTGAGCAATGTTTTCCGCGTCCGTAACAACATCATCCATGAGCTTGACATGGACCTCTCCGGCAAACGCAGAAAGCGTAACATCCGGAGGCAGACTGACATGATAAAACATACGAATGAGCTGCTTAAGTTGGGGTCGGGCTTCGTCAAGCACGTATCGAAAAAACTGACCAGCCAGAAGCCACGTTGAGTGATGATTTGACAGCAGCCACGGGTTTCGCGAGCTATCGCCAGACGTTTCAAGTGAAGGGTGATGAGGTGTTAGCGGGGCTGGAACCGACCAGAGGAAGATGACGCATGGTCGCACCTAGGGCAGGTTCCATCATTGCGGGCCAGCTCACGTAATCAGTGTGACAAGCTATGACAGCGAGCTATGACAAGCCGTGGCATCGAGCTATGACATGACCTTGGGCAGGTTTTGCGACAATCTTGCGACACAACTTGCGACATCCGCTTTCTAGCCCGCCGAACAGGGGAATCCCGGTTGATGGCGGCTCTCGTCGGGGCTTGTTCCCTTAGATGCCCCATCTTCGTGTGCAACTCCCCCTCGTCAATTGATGTATCTTTGGCCCTGCTCGCACTTGAAGTCCACGTATGCCTTGCCGGCCAGGCGAGAGTTACTCCTGTACGAGAGATTACCCACCAAGGTGATCAACGGGTTGCGCCATCGCCACAGGTTGCCCCACACTCTGCGCATGAGGTGTGGTACTGAATAGAAGCCCCGCTCGCAGGAGATCATCTCCTCAATAACTTCATTTAGAGACAGGTGCATGTACTGGGCCACCGGGAAGGTCAGCGTGTAATACTTCCAGTCCTCTGGAAACCCATCGAGGACAATGCGGCCCTCTGATTTCATCTTATCCCACAGACGCGTGCCGGGAAGGGGCGTCAGGAACAGCACGTTGAGGTAGTCCACGCCGTACCGACGGGCCACGTCTGCGATGTGCCGGCCTATAAGCGCCTCGTCCGCGTCCAGACCGATAATAAACGACCCCACGACCAGGATACTGTGCCGCTGTATGCGCCTCACCGAGGCGCGGAAATCCCGTCCTTTCAGCAGATGGTATTTGCTGCCGAGCTCCCGGAGCGCATCCACTGTTGGGGACTCAAAGCCGATGAAAACGCCCCTGCACCCGGCCTTCGCGGCCAAGTCCATGAGTTCTTCGTCGTCGGCGAAGTTGATGGTGGCCTGGGCAATCCATTTCTTGCGCAGGTCCGCGTGAATCAAGGCTCGAAACAGGTCTTTGGCGCGGGCGAGGTCTTCGGGGCGCGTGCCGACGAGGTTGTCGTCCACGACCAGAACTTGCTTCTCACGAATCAACTGGAATTCCTGTACGACATCCGGAATGGGCCGCTGGCGATACTGGAGCCCATTGAACGTCGCAACGCTGCAAAAGCTGCAGTTCAAAGGACAGCCGCGCGTGGTCTGAATGGCGCCGCACGCATAGCCCGTGGGCAGCAGATCGTGCCGGGCGGGCGGGACCTTGTCTATGTCGGCGAACCCTCCGCAATACCGGCGCTTCAGGCAGCCATGCCGAGCGTCTTGAAGTACCTGCGCCCAGACGGCCTCGGCTTCCCCGGTAACGACCGAGTCGACGCGCTCCAAAGCCTCGTCCTCGCAGACGGTCGCGTGAATGCCGCCCATGACTACGGGCACCCCCAGGCGCCGGAATTGCGAGGCCACCTCGTAGGCGCGGTTGGCCTGGGAAGTGAATGCGGTGATGCCCAGCAGGTCCGGCCGCGGCATGGCCGAATAGTCAGGCACGCCGCGGTTCTCGTCCAGGATCGTAACTTCCCACTCCGGCGGCGTCAGCCCCGCGAGAACCATGAGCCCGAGCGGCTTCCACACGCGATAGCGGTTCCAGCGGTTCTCTTTGACTCTGACCATGCTGACGAGCGGATTGGAGGGATTGATTAGATACAGGCGCATGGCGTATCCCTACTGATACGTATCATCCACGAGAACGAGAAGTTTGGCCGCACTTCTAACGAAAGTCCCACGGTCTCCATTGCAGACGTTCTGTCCCTATCCGATGAGCTGAGGTTTTGGCTTTGAGTCTCGCGCCACCTCCCAAGAGAAATCCTAACAGTCGGATACCATATCGCATAAAGCCGAGTTCCCGTCAAGTGCTCGAGGCGAGAAGTTTCCCCACTGGGGAAGCGGGCGAAACGGGGAAGATGGGAATCGCGAGCCAGCTTGACAGTTTGAGAGTGTCGAACCTATATTCTTTCTCACGGTTGTGTGGTGGCAATGGTCTTACGCGATCTCGCCGAGGGAGCCGGGATTCTCCGGTTCGAGAGAAAGCGCGTGGGGTCCGAAAGGAACTGTTTCGAACGCCTGTACTGCAAGTATGCTAGGAGGGATAGGATGTAGCAATGGCCCGAATAGAAAATCACCAATACAGCATCGAGGAAGCGTTCCGCGAGTGCTTCTATATCGTGCCCGATTACCAGCGCGAGTACATCTGGACAGACAAGGAGGTTCAGCAACTTCTCAACGACATCGATGAGCAGGTCGATGTTGCCTCTAGCCGAGAGTACTTCGTCGGCACCGTGTTAGTTTCCCCCGGGCCGCACAAGAATGACTACGAAGTGATCGATGGCCAGCAACGGCTGACGACGTTCTTCCTGCTGCTGTGCGCGTTGAAGCACCTGTTCCAAGGCAAGCCGCAGGTGCAGCGGCTTCTCGGTGGACTGATCTCCGCCAGCTACACAGACATCGAGGGCGATATCCGCACCAGTCTGAAGCTTGATCCACGATATGAAAGCGCCGGGGAGGTGATGCGCAAATTGGTGGAGTTGAACGCTGATCCGCAAACAGTCCGCGCCGGAATTCAGGCGGCCGGTATCGCTAGCTTCGGCTCGCTCGAGAATCTGGTCAACGCCTACAGCACGATCTACCGATACTTGAAGGACAACTATGACGACGTCACCAAGCTCCTGAAG
>CAYZPW010000009.1:0-52324 GCA_964480475.1 uncultured bacterium
AGCGCCTCGGCAGGACGTTGCTTGCGACCAACCACCTCGACTGGACGTCCGGGCGGGTCTGAGACACCGCCCCTACACAACCGCAACGACTTATGACCCAGCCTCTTCTAGCCTGCCATCGCCCAAGCCGCTGGTCAGTTGGAGGTGCGTGGCTCGGCATAGATGGATTGATCGACGTAGAACGTCGGCTGCGCGAGGTCTTCAGGCTCCAGCGATTTGCAGGCGGCGGCGAGTCGCCCATACAGCCTGACCATGCTGTATGAGTGCTCTATCTCCTCCACGATGGGGAACGTCTCGATGTTGTAGCGGTCCGCAAATCCAGTCTCGTCGAGGTAAAGCGCCACGGCCTTGAGCGATTTGCTCTTAGTGCCCACGGCCGCTATGATCGTCGTGCCGTGAATCAAATCCTTCTGGTTCTCGCGGTCAGAGAGAAGAATCACATCTATTCGGGGCAGCAGTTCTGCGAGCTCAAGCGCCTCGTCCAGAGTGATCTGAGCGAGCACGATGACGACGTTTGCGATGGTTGCGTGCGACGCCAACACCTGCTGAAGGGCGTCGGCCGGCTCCTCAAGCTCGATTGTCCGGTTCCCCTCGTCGTCCCTCGTCCAGTCAACGATGAGCTCCTCGTCGTCCCTGGAGATGACCCCCGCAACAAAGACCGTCGCCTCGGTCGTCCCTTTGAGCATGAATCGGTCGAAGACAGCCTCGTGCGTCTCAACGTCAAGCAAGTTGGCGCAGAGGAAGCGGAATCGAGCCTCCTTCTGAAGCCGCTTGAGGTGGTTAAGGCCGAACGTGAAGTCCTTGAGACCAAGCCCCAACGCATCGTAGGCCATCATGTTGAGCGCGGCTACTATGAACCACGACTTGAGCCTCTCAGGCTCGCAGTTGCCGTTGAAGAGGTTGCCAGCGTCCAGAAGCAGCATATCATCCCGCCCGGATAGACACTGGAGGATGAAGGTTCTGCGCCTCTCGAAGCCCCCGAGCTGAGGGTCCGAGCAGCTGGACCGCCTCATCGTCCCGAACGTGTTGCCGGTAAAGAAGGCTACGACGCTAGGCGTCGCCTCGACCTCGAAATCAACCTTCACGCTGACGGGTTCGTCCTGGGCGAGACAGGTGGAGGCCAACATAACCAACAGAATCAGGGACAGCGGGACGGTTGTAGAGGTGAGGCGTGGAGGTTGGGTCAGCATTACGAAGGTGTCGCGTAGGGGCGTGGTCTCGGACCCGCCCGTTCTGATTGATTGCCGTTGCGAGAATGCCTTATCCGACAGGATTGATGTAAGCGGGCGGGTCTGAGACCACGCCCCTACATGCCCGCGCGCGTGAGGTCTTCCCACGATCATCCTCGGCCTTCGGTCTTGCTCAAGAGGAAATCGCTGATGATGAGGTCATCGATGCCGGTCGTGTAGAAGCACCGCAGCGCGTCCCTTGGCGTGCACACAATCGGCTCTCCTTCTATGCTCAACGACGTGTTTAGGACGACGGGCACGCCGGTCAGCTTCTCGAATTCGGCGATGAGGTTGTAGTAGAGCGGGTCCGTATCCTTCTCGACGGTTTGAACGCGGCCCGTGCCGTCAACGTGAGTAACCGACGGGATGACGTCGCGCTTTTCGGGCAGCACGTTACAGACGAGCAGCATGAACGGCGAGGGGTATGAGAAATCGAAATACTCGGACACCTTCTCGGCGAGAATCGACAGCCCAAACGGCCTGAACGACTTGCGGCGCTTGACAAGCTCGTTCACGACGTCTTTCATCTTGGGGTCGCGTGGGTCTGCCAAGATGCTCCGCTTGCCGAGTGCGTGGGGGCCAAACTCCATCCTGTCCTGAAACCACCCGACGATGCGCCCTTGGGACACCAGCCTCGCGGCCTCAGCGGAGGGGTCCTTGACCTCCCGATACGGGACCTTCGAGAGCTTCAGGAACGCCTCGATCTCGTCGTGGCTGTATTCCGGGCCCCAGAAGGCATGGTCCATCACGAAGTCGCGCTTGTTGCCCAGAAGACCGTTGTGGATGTAGAACGCCGCTCCAACCGCCGCCCCCGCGTCGTTGGCCGCCGGCTGGATGAACGTTTCCTCGAACCCGGCCTGCTTCAAGAGCATCCCGTTGGCAACGGACTTAAGCGCGACGCCGCCGCTGAGGCAGAGCTTCCTGCTGCCCGTCACCTTGTGCAGATAGTTGGCCATGTGGACCAAGGCGTCCTCGAGCCGGCGCTGACCCCCCCGGGCGACCTCCGCGTGGCGGTCGGTTACCTCTTGGCCAGGCTTTCTGTCGGCGCCAAATGTCAGGAGAAACTTGTCGGAGTAGTAAGGAATCTCGCCATACTGATAATTGAAGAACGACATGTCCATCTCATATTCGCCGTCGGGGGCCAGCCTTATCACGCGCTTGAACTCGTTGTAGTACTTGTCAGTCTTCCCATACGACGACAGGCCCATCACCTCGTATTCATCGGAGTTGCGCTTGAACCCCAGGAACATCGTCAGCGTGGCGTAGAACGCGCCCAGCGAGAACGGAAAGTATATCTCCTTGAACTTGCTGATCTTGTTCCCGCGACCAGATGCAAGCAGCGTCGTCGTCCACTCGCCGATGCCATCTGCGCTCAGTATCGCCGCCTCATCGAAGGGCGAAATCGTGAAACAGCTGTATGCCTGCGCGATGTGGTGCTCGACGAACTGGAACTTGAACCGCGCTTGCTGGGGCTCGTAGCCCGGCAACTTCTTGAGATAAGACTTCGCGACCATCATCGACGGTATGCGGCTGGAGCACTCCGCCTGACCACGAAAGAAAGTGAGAGTCCTGGGGAAATGCCTCGCCAGGTGGAATATCTTGCGGTGGAGGTTCAGCCAGGGATTGACGCAGAAGCCGACCCACGCCACGTCGTTGATCGAGGCGCCGATCTCGTTGAGGCAGTAGCTGATTGCGCCGTACGGAAAGCCGCCATCGTGCTTCTTGCGTGTGAATCGTTCTTCCTCCGCCGCCGCCATGAGCTTACCATCGACGAGCACACAGGCCGCGGAATCGTGCTGGAATGCAGTAATCCCGAGTATGATCATTGTGTAATTGTATCCTTTTTACGGCGCTTGCCCAGCTTATCAAGTATATCACCCAACATCTTGTTGCTCGCAATGGAAACCAGCTCGCGGTTGTCTATCAGGAGCAAGATCGCCCCTCCTATCCGAAGCGCCTCACAGAGCTTCGCGTCCGACATCAGCTTCGATTGCACCGTCTCGGAAGTGGATAGCTGCTTTATCTTTGTTGGCTCAAAGCCCGCCTCCTCAATCGGCTCTTCCCAGTAGGAATTGTCAGGCTTCTTACCGCGAATCAGAATGTATTTGTCGAACTTGGGCCCGTCCTGCATTAGCATTGCGACCTGCCGCTGCGCCTCCTGAAGCTCCGAAAGCCCCGTTGGCGCCAGAAGCTCGCCTTTGTCGTCCCGGTAGAGTATATGATGCACCTCAAAAGCATACGAGAGCTTGCCCGCGTCGCGCTGCTTGATCATCTCGCCCAATCCCTCAAGGCCGGCCTTCATGGTCGCTGAGACAAACACGTCAACCTTGCCTCGTATCACGGGCCGAGAAGCCACGATCGTCGCGCCCGACAGCTCGGACCGGAACACGAGTCTGTCCTTCACTTTCTTGAAGGCCGACTTCAGGTGCACGAAATTGCGAGCTCTTTTGGCCTCCATCCCGAATATATACCCCGGCAAGTGCTCGATCTCGTAGGTCTCAAGCAGCCGCTTGCCCTCCTCGGTTGACGCCTCGACTTTCTCGACCTTGAGGCCGGGCATCATGACTTTGGTCGAATTGACTATTTTGTCCTCGTTAGTGGCGACGGAGTTCTCGTCGTAAACCACCCAGACGGGGACCTTGACCGCCTCGTCATAGACGCACTTGGCCTCCTTCGTGCCGGGGTTGAGGCACCGCGCGATCATGCCTTCTTTCTGCGGGCAGTCGTAATCGTGCAGGCATTTCGGAAGGTCCTTGCAGATCGGTATCTGCTCTGCTCGCGGCCCCAAGACCGTGCAGATGCCTCGCAAGAGCAGCGTCCTGTCGAGGCGCTCGTTGAACCGGCGGTTGTTGATGTAAAGCGTGGGCGATGCGTTCACCCGGAGCCTTGCGACCCTCGCGGCCATGCTCTTCAGCTCGCGCGCAGGATAGTCGCTGTTCAGGCAAGCCAAAAGCGACTCCGTATCGATGCCGACGCTCGAGGCGCACTCCTCCCAGCTGGTCCCCGCGACCGACGAATCTCGGCACGCCACGTAAGACAGAAACTTATCCTTCTGCGTCCTGAGAATGCAGACGCGACGCATGTCCTCCTCGACCTCGTCATCGCCGTAAAGCGCATCAAGCTCGCCGTCGTCGTTGAATCGCACGATGTAATAGAGGTGAGGATCGATCGTGTCGCCGAGCGCTTTCTTGAGCTCAAATAGCGTCCGAAAGGCGGGTTTGGAGTGCGGGCAGAGGCTCATCATGTATAGGTCAAGCCGCACGGTTGGCGTGATGGCCCCGCCGTCCCTGAGCTTTATGAACTCGGTCACGAGCGCTGCCACATCAGCGGCGTCTGGGACCTCCTTGCTAAGCGGAATCTCCTCGATTGTGGTGCGCTCGGTGGCATCCTCAACTGCGGGCTTAATCCTCGCCAAAAGCAGGTTCTGGCCCTGATAGTCGAAGTTGACAAGATGAGTCGCCCCCACATCGAAGGAGCGCCTCGTTGAAGTCCGCCGGCCCGAGTTGAAGACCACGTCGATTCCGGGGACCTCCTGGGCGAGCTTCCCCGATTCCTCTTCGCCCAGGTGCGACAGAAGAACCACGACGTCAACCTTGTCCTTCTGTTCTCTCAATAGCTTCGCGACGGACTGCTGCGGATCGAGCACAGAAAGGCCCTCAAATTGCTCCCAGTAGTCGCCCAGCGCGACCTCAGGTGTGCAAACGCCCGTGATCAATACTGTTCGCGTGCCGACTTCTTTCGTGATATATGGCGAGACGAACGGTTTTCCTGCCTCGGTCTGAACGTTGCAGGACAGGAAGACGAGGTCGAGCTCCTTCTCTGCCCACTTGATGGCCCCCTGGCCGAAAGCAAACTCGTCATCGCCGAGGCAGACAGCGTCGCATTTCATCTGAGCCATCGCCTTCAGCGCGACGAACGTCCGTTGCTTGTCAAGCTGGTCCCCCTGCGTGTATTCGTCGTAAATGCCCTTTGCGAAGCAACCGCCGCCGTCCAGAACCAACAGATTGCTAAACTCCTCGCGCAGAGCCCTGATCTGATGCGCACGACGCGCGACGCCACCTAGCAGCTCGACAGGGCAGTTGCAGGGCTCGATCATCGCATGCGTCTCACCGGTATAGACAACTGCGATCTCAGCCGACACAGTTGGGGCACTGGCCAGCTGCTCCTGCGCCCAAACAGTCGCCGAGAAAGAGACCAGGCCTAGGAATAGTGCCCAGCCGACGATCAATAAACGCCCGCAATACTTAGGTTTCCTCAATAGATAATCTCCCGCTTCACGAAGCCGGCTCGCGACCGCCTGGTATCAGTTTTCACCGCCGCAATGGTGAGGCAATATAGGCAACATCGGCGCTTTCTGTCAACCTCGCCAGACGAGGAGCTTTCGCAATCGCTGCGCTCCGGATTCTCACCTGGGCGGGGCTTAAGAGGCTGGGACAGAATTCGGTATTGGCGTTGTAGGGGCGGTGCTTGCCCCGCCCTAAAGGCAGACGGGTGCAGTTCGCCGCGCGGCGAACACCCCTACAGGACCATTCGCCCTGCCACGGCCAGCAGGCAGACTTACGCTCTCTTCGTGCCGCAGAGAACCATCCGAAAGCTATCTGAATTGAGCGGCTTGCCGGTAGAGTGGTCGGCGAAGGCCGAGGTAACGTCAAGCCCGAAACGAACAAGGATGCCGCTCATTTCCTCGCGAGTGTACAGCCGGACCCAACCGTGCGAACGATGGAACCGCCGTTCCATCCAGCGAAAGGACCAAACCTCTGTGGTCAAGCGAGATTCACGCCGGTCATAGCGGAAACGATAGACTCCGGCGGCGCCGGTGTCGAGCTGAAACTTCGTGCAAGGACACTTCTTGATCGCCCATCCCGCGTTTATGACGCCAATCACGAACTTGCCGTCGTGGGCTAGCACTCTGGCCAGCTCCGCCAGCATACGTTCATTAGCCGCGTCCGTCTCCTGATAGCCGATACCACCCTCCGCCATAGCTATCACGCACTCAAAACTGTCGTCAGCAAAGGGCAAGGCAGCCACATCGGCTGTCAGGAAATCGGTCTTGATGTCCCAGGACTCTGCCTGCCTTTTGGCGAGGCGCGGCAGAATGCGCGAAACGTCAACACCCGCAACCACGAAGCCTTCTTTGGACAACAGCAGGCTATGGCGGCCAAAGCCGCACCCAGCATCCAGCAGCCGTCTTCCGTGTCCTGGCCCAAGGACATCAACTAAGAAATCAACTTCGCGTCTGGTTATCTTGGGCTTGGCCCACGGAGCGTAAACGACCCCTTCGCCTAGCCTGTCCAGCTCCTTCTTCCACCAACCGGGTTCAATCCCCTTTGGTAAGCCCATTTCAGAGTAACGTAACCGAGGCTTCTCCACCTGAGTTCACGTCTCGGGGTTCTATTGCGATTCTGATGCGGTATAGTCCGCGTCATATTGGGCGATGCGCTCTTTGAGAGCCATGAATATGATGTGGTTGAGCATCGCGTGGATGTCCTCAATCTGTTGCATGTGGTCGCTCGGGACGAGGACATGCACCTTGGCAACCTCCTTTGCCTCGCCGCCGTTCCTGCCCGAAAAGAGGATAGATGTTGCGCCCGCCTCGTTCGCCGTTTTGAACGCGTTGATCACGTTTGGCGACATCCCGGAAAAGCTTAGGCCCAGGGCCACGTCGCCCCGCTGGACAAAGTTCTTGAGCTGCTCGCCGAACGTGTTCTTGTAGTCGGTGTCGTTGGCCCAGGCCGTGATTAGCGGCGCGTTGTCGGATAGGCACAGCGCCTTGAACCGACGCTTGTTGGGCGCCACCGTGCCTTTCGCCGCATCGCACGCGATATGTGATGCAGTGGCCGCGCTTCCACCATTACCGAAAACGAAGAGGCACTTATTGTTCTTGTATGCCTCGAAGATTATGTCGAGGACCTCATGGATCTTCACGACGGGTATGTTGCCTATCGTCTCCTTTATCTGCTCCAGGTAGGCGTTAATGAAATCAAGCATGGCAATCTCCCGTTTCTTACCATTATCCGTAACTGTGTAGGCCGCTCAGTATGTAATTGACGCCTATGAACGTGAATAATACCGCAATGAACCCAACAATTGAAACAAGCACGAGTGTCGCGCGGTGCTTCTTTGCCGGAAGGCAAAGCCTCAAGTGCAAGAATATGCCATAGATGCACCAAGTGATGAGGCTCCAGCTCTCCTTGGGGTCCCAGCCCCAGTATCTTCCCCAGGCCTTGTCAGCCCATATAGCGCCCGTGATTATGCCCAGGCCAAGCAGGAAGAACCCGAGCCGCACGAGCGTGAGATTTGTCTCGTAGAGCCTGGAACGGAGCTCCGACTGCCGGTCTTCCTGGAGAACCAAAAACGCGATGCAGACGCCAAATGCAAGATACAAGACGCCATAACTGATCACCGCCGCGCCCACGTGATACGTCATCCAATCGCTCTTGAGGACCGGCGGCAGCTGCGAGACCGTCTCGGACAGCGGTGATAGAAAGGTCGCGGCCAGTCCGACGCCGCACAGCGTGTCCCCGATAAGGCCGAAGGTCGGCTCCTTGAAGCGGACTTTCAGGACAAGAGCCGTGATTGCCGCCGCCGCCATCATCACCAATATGTATTCATACGTATTGCTCGCCATCGCCTTATTCGCGATGGTCCCTCTTAATGCAAGGGCAACGACGTGAAATGCCGCGACCGGATACAGCGCTGCGCTCGCTGCACGCACCAGTTTAGCGCCGCTCGTGACGCAGCCAAATGAGTGGATGAGCGCAATTGCCAGATACATGACAGCTAGCAGCCAGAACGGGCCGACGCGGTTGTAGTGGAACTCGAGCACGAGGCGCCATCGCGGCGGAAAGAGACCTTCATCGGTTGAGGATACAATAGCAGCCAGCCGCGACGCGGCTTCATTGTATTGCCCTACGTCCAGCGTCTCAAGGGAGCTTGTCAGCGTCTGGTAGGCATCGCGCGCGCCGTCGATCTCAAGCGACGCCTCCTCATCCAGCGCTATCCAACCCTGGGGGCCGCCTCGCGGAAAGAGCCTCAGCTCGCTGGCCAGCGCGCGGAACTGCATCAGCCTCTTCTTCAGTCTTCGCCAGGCCCTTGACTTCTTCAGGTTGGTGGAAGCGGCCATCGCAGAACCAGCACGAGCATGGAGCCTCTCCCGCAGCTGCTTAGGCGAGATGTGCGTCGCGCTGATGGCTCCCTCGGCGCCAAAGAGCTCAGCGCTGAGCCCAGACTCCAGCTTGATTATTGGCTTCTCGGACCACCTGTCGGGGCAAAGCGCCCAGCTCAACACGACGAGCGTCGGCTTAAGTCCCGCGTAGCTGCGCTCGCCGAAGATGTCAAACAGCCGCTCGCGGGCAAACGAATCGAGGGCCTTGAGCCTACCCCCATTCTGAACCGCCAGCTTGCCAAGTATCTCCGTCGATGCGCGAACGTTGCAGTCGAAACGCTCAACCGTAGCCTCCGCCTCGCCGCTCGAAGCAAACCTGGCCCAAAATAGCGCGATTATCAGCCCCAGGAGCCCTACTACCCACACCCAACAGATGCGTCTGCTCATGATGCCTCAATCGTTCGTTTTCGGTTGGAGCGGAAATGAAGCAACATTCCAGCAACGAGGCAGGCCGAACCGATGTAGAACGCCGGGGTCCCGGGGTCGCGGCTCACGCCTAGTATCGACACCATCGCGCCATCCTCCGCCTCATCGTAAGCGGATTGGAACAACTTGTAGCCGCCATAGTCGAGCGGGTTGTTTGGGCTGATCGTACAGGTGAAGGCCTCGCCGCCACGCGCCGTGACGGCCACGGTGCTGATATAGGCGGAGGGCATCATGCTGGACGGATACGTGCGCGCCTCGAACTTCTCCAGGAAAACCTCGAATCCGAGCGGCACTCTAGGCCTTCTGAGGTCTAGCGTCATCCTGCCCTCCGGCGTGGGCAGGATGACGGCCTCACCCAGCGGGACCCATTCCCGGTGCAGGGCTTTGCCCGACGCATCTCGGACGCTCACCCGAACACATTCGGTTGTGGTCTCCCCCGACGCTGCGCCCTCGATGACCTCGTATCTTCTTGAGGCGCTGCCCCAGAAGTTCTCAACGGTTACGTGCACGCCGTCCGTGCCGGGGACCAGAAACGTGTCGCCGACCGCGGCCCTGGCCACGAGTTCGGCGCCTTTTACGAATACAAAGGGCTGGCCGGGCGCGGCGAGGACAACGATCCTGCCTTTGTCTCGCGAAGGCTCCCCAGCATCAACGGCCTCAAACAGGTATTCGATCGACACGCCGGGCGGCAGGGACGGCGCGTGAAACCCGCGCGACTTCCCAAACAGCCACATCGTGCTCGTCTGGCTCCCGAATTGCAGCTCAATCTGTATCGCGGGGTTGTTCGGCCCGCTAGACCGAGAACTCACCTGCATATCTTGGTCCATCACGAAGTCGGGCACGTATCTCAGTATCTTGAGGTGGCCCTTTTGACCGGCGAAGCTATGCGCGAGCCCCACTTTGGCCTCACCGGACTCGAGGTTGATGGTTTGCCTGCCCAACTCGGTCGTGATGACGAGCTGTTCCTTCGGCGGCCTCGGTAACTTGACGGCGGCCGCCGCGGCGGATTCGGTCAGCTCGGACAGGAATCCCGAATACTCGTCCCCATCCGCCGCGAAGATGAACTCGAAGTCAACAGCCCCGACGGCGCCCCGCGACTCGTCGGGAATGTTGGCGAACAGCGTGATATTGCCGCTTGCGTCCTTGTTGAAGACCGAAAGCGCAATCGCCGGCTCGCTGAATCCTTCGTCAAGCGGCAGAATTCTCGGCAGGACCTCCTGCGGGTCGGGCACGTATCTTTCGGCTAGGACCGCGATTCGTCCGCCGGCGAGGCCGATCTGCCCGGTGAGGTCGGACCGCCTAGATTCGCTCGTTACGAGGCCACTTATCGAAACTGAGCGGCTGTCAGAGCCAAGAGTTGCCGTGAGGAAAAGCTCTTCGAGTTCAAACGAATCGCTTGAGCGCCCCTCCCGAAACGTGAGCGTCCCTCTTACCGCCAGGCCCCAGGTAAGGAACCCGCCCGCGATAACAATGAGCACGCCGAGGTGAATCAGGAGAAGCCCGAACCGCCCGGCGCGGGGACGCCTGCGAACGACCTGGGCCACAAGCGCGGCCGCAAGGACTGCGAAAATGCCTGCGAACCACGCCCTCCCATAGACAAGCGCCATTGCCCGCTCATAAGGCAGGAAAGTTGCGGCGTAAATGACGACCACAACGATGATGCACAGGAGGATAACACCCAGCCAGGCGCCGGTTCTCATATTTCGAGTATTCCAGCGATCAGGCAGGCATGGCGACCTGGCGTTACGCTATGAAGCAATCCTGGTATAGGCTGGCTAAAGAGGCAAAAGGGATTATTCCTGCACAAGCTCCCAGACAGAGTTCATCAGCATCCGACCGGGCTGGATACCGCCAAAGAACAAGGCGCGATTCGCATTCGAATCCCAGGTCGCGGCGGCGGACGCGAGCTGAAGCGTAACCGGCAGTTTCGTCTTAATCCGCGACCAAGTATATGTCTCAAGGTCTAGAGCCTGCACATCAGAGATGTATTTGTCTGCCAATGTCACGCCGCCGAAGGTGATCATCCGGTGCTTCGTGGGGTCGTAAACGGAGCAATGTGTGAGTCGCACTTCGACCTCGATGCCCTTGACTTCGATTTTCTTCCATTCGAGCTTTGCGAGGTCGAGCGCCCAAACATCATTGAAGAGCTGCTCCTTGCCAGTCTTATCCGTCCCAATCCCGCCGAAAACGACGAGTGAGTGCGTCTTGGGATCATAGATTTGCGTATGCTGGTTTCGCGGGAACGGCGCCTCACCCTTGGTCTCCAGCTTCTTCCACTTGAAGTCCTTCAGAGAGAGAGCATACGCATTGCCGTAATAAACGATTCTGTGCCGCGTGTTGTCGGGGTTCTCCCACGCGGAGCCGCCCATGAAGACCATCGAATCGGCTTTGGGATCGTAGATGGGCGTCGAGATAACCTTGGGCACGTCCCCGGCCAGCGCTACCTTGCTCCATTTGTTCTCCGCAAAACTATACCAGTCGGTTTCGATCCCCTCACCTAGCATCTTGTGCACTATCACGACGAGTCGGTCTCGCTTCTTATCGTAGATGCCGACCGCCGCGACAATCTTCTTCAAATCGCCATTTGACGGCTTTATCTGCGACCACTCTTTGGTCTTGAGGTCAAGCGCCCACAGATCTCCTGGTGAGTTCATCGTCTTGAGCCTGCCGGCGCAAATGATCATCTGGTTCTTCCGAAAGAACGTCACGGACAGGATGCGCGGCTCGGGACCCGCATTCTTAGTTGTCATCTCCGAGAATCTCGCGAGCTGAGCGTCTTTCTTCCCGGCCCACGCGAAGGAAAGACCCACGACAAAACACAAAACAACGAGCAAAGCCACCTTGCGCTTCAAGGACATAATCACACCTCCTGAGTAAACGTTCTCAGCTACTAATACACCTATTAGAATCTAGACCCGCCCATTATGAAAGGCCACATTGCGCGTGTCAAGGTCTGCCGCGCTAATAGCTGCACCTTGCGACAGGAGGTCCCGGCACAAGTGGAACTGATGCGACCTGGCCGCTCGTTCCAGTTGACAAGGCAACGCTGGTCGCCTAACTTGAGTCTCCGACTTAAGAGGGTGACTTAATACGATTGGAGTGGTTTCAGAGCGACATTATGAGAACCTTTGTCTTCAGCATCAGAAGCTCGAAAGCTGGCCGACCGGTCTTCTGGCTCCTGCCGGCCTTTGCCCTCTCGCATCTTGCGGCGCATCTGTTGGGAATCGGCTTCTGTCGCGAGCCCGTCTGGGGGGCGGTGCAGCTGGTCAGTCCTGAACTTCTGAGACATAACCTGGCGGAGAGCCTCCTCTATTTGCACAGCCAGCCACCTCTATTCAACCTGTTCTTGGGGATAGTTCTCAAGCTCGCCTCCAGGCACTCCAGATTGATCTTTTACGCCATTTATCTAGTCTGCGGCCTATCGCTCTACTGCTCTCTCTTCCTGCTTCAGGTGAGACTGGGTGTAAAAAGGTGGCTCGCCTTCGCACTAGCCACATGGTTCATAATGAGCCCCACGTTTATCTGGCATCAGCACGGCGTGAACTATCCGATAGTATTGGCAACCGTTCTTCTGGTTTCTGCTCTCTTGTTGCATCAGTACCTGGTGAGGCATGGTCGCGCGGTGGCCTTCTGCTTTTTCTTCTGTCTCTTTCTTCTAGCAGGCATTCGATCACTCTATCATCTGTCGTATTTCGTTCTGGTAGTTATAGCACTGCTTGCGCCATGTTGGCCCAACCGGAAGAGAATAGTGCTGGCGGCCCTCGTGCCGTTCCTCTTGATCCTGTCGATTTACGTCAAGAATCTCGTCCTATTTGGCAAGTTCACGGCGAGCTCCCTGCTGGGGATGAACGTCTCTGTCGTGGCGACCGGCAACGTCACAATAGAAGAGCGTCAACGATTGGTGCGCGAGGGGAAACTGTCCGAGTTATCATTGATTACGCGATTCTCAGATCTGGAGAGGTATCCTAAGAGATTTCGAGAACTGAAAGGGTACGAGGGTATCCCTGTTCTGACGCAGGTCAGAAAGCCGAGCGGTGCTCTCAATCTTAATCATCTGGCCTACATCGCGGTTTCAGACCAATACCTAAGAGATTCTCTTTACATAGTGAAGAATCGCCCTAAGGCCTATGTCAAAGGCCTGATAAAGTCCTGGATGCTCTACCTCTTTCCGGGTCGAATCATGATGCCCATGATGCCGCCTCCCTCTTTCTCAGAATATGACAACGTCCATCTCTATTCTAATGTTTTTCAGTCATTTTTCTTCTGCAAGATACCCTACGAGTTCTCAAAGACAGGCCTTCGCCCCTTCACCTTTATCCCCTCCTACCGGTTTCATCTCCTTTTGTTTTTGGGGCTACCGCTCCTGTTCATATACGGACTGACACTGTCTCTGAGAAAGCGTTCCGTAGCAGAAGACCGCGACCCAGCGATACTGGACCGCAGTCAGAGAATCGTCGTCGGTTACTTGTGCTTGACAATAGCCTACGTAGCAATCATAGGGAACGCACTTGAGACAGGCGAGAACATGCGCTTTAGATTCCAGACGGACCCGTTCTACGTGGTATTGCTGGGCCTCTTCATACAGTTCTTTCTGATACCTCGTCTGGCCAGGGCACTGAATAGAATACGTCGGTCTGATGCCGCCCGAAGGCCCGAACAACTGCAATGATGCTCTAGCGGCTCCGTGAGCCGCGCCTACTCAGTCTCCTTCACCTTCTCCGCTTCGGCCCTTTCAAGCCCGGCACGGTTCCGCTCGCTCTGGCCCCTGCTGATTAGCGCCATTGCTAGGGCCTGAGTTTCCTAGTTATGTGATTGGCGCGGTCGTAATTGTCCCTTTAGAGCGGCATATTGGGGAATGGGTTTGTATTACCCTGCGGTGAGTATCGCGGCGAGGTTTAAGGCTTCGGCAAGTTTGCGTTGCTTAGGTGACATGCGGCTGATCGCGATATGGTCTTTGGGGCGGGCAAGGGTTCCTCTTGGGTATATGACGGCGACTTCTCGAATCGCCGGAAGTTCCTTCAGCATTGCCGGGAGCGACAGGTCGATTCCCGCCTCGAATGCCTGCTTTCGGGCCAGCGTGGACAAAAGAAGCGCCAGCACACAGTAAAATCCATGAACCCGCAACTTCTGGTCAGTCCAGTGTTAGACCGGCTGCCAACGTAGGAAAGCAACATTCTTCATGCTCTTAAATGACTCCTCGACGCGGGTCAGGCCCCGATATGCCTCAATGACCCGCCCGGACGTCCAGTCAAGGTGGTTGGTCACAAGCAACGTCCTGGCGAGGCGCTCGTTCGTCAGTCGATTAAGCGCGGCGTGGTCCACTTCGTAGCAGCAGACGACGTGATACGCTCCTTGCTCAGCATCGAGGATTGTAGTTTCCGCGTCATCTCCCTACAGCGACACCCAGCTCTGCATGTTGAACGGAAACGCCTCGCCGTTGGTTGAGGCGGCATAAGTTCCTGCGGCAGCGTGGATTGTGTGCACATTTTCCTTGCTGCCAGGATTATTTGAGGCGATCCGATCGAGAGCGTGCGTGATAGTGAGCCAGGGCTGCCCCTGGCTCCCATCATTACTGTCATCCCCAGCATCGGCATCGACATAATAGTTTGACGCCGCGCTGAAACCGACAGCTCCCACAACCAAGAAAACAGAGACAAGAACCGCAAAAGGAAACTTACACGTGATGGCAAAACCTCTATCTTTCACAGTGATGCGAGCGAAGCACTCTGGCTTTCCTAGCCTGCTTCGCCCGGTCACAAGTGGATGGATTTATAGATCATCTGTATCACCCAGCCGATTGCTGCCGCAGCAAGGGCAATCAATAGAACCGTGTTGACTACAGATATGGCATCCGAGCCGAGAAAGCCCCACATGATGACTGAGAGCCCACCACCAATAAATGCGCCGAAGATTGCACCTATTATCGCTATATCCGACCCCAAACCTGAAAGGCCACCAACGAGAGCGCCAAGTAATACCATTAGAACCAGCAGACGGCGCTGGTCCGATGAGGCATCGTCGCTAACAAATGAGATCTTATTCTGCTTTCCGGGCGGTTCCACTGCGGGCTGGAGTTCTACACGGCAGGACTGGGCAGGCCAGCCTAACCGTTCGCAGGCATCTGAAGCGAGAGGGGCATCGATTTCAGCCGTCTCTCTGGTGATTAGATTAACAATGCGGTAACGCGGCACGGTTCCGCCTCCCCGGAATCGTCATTTGCGGCATCGAGACGTGTGGGATCAACAGCCAATAAGAAGATAGGAAGTCAGACAACAAACTTAGCCCTCATAGCAGTACCTCCGCCCTTACAGGAACTGATAGAATCCCCTGAAACTGATGATCCCCTGGCATCCGAATGCCCGTTCCCTCCCAAGAACCGCGCACACCTCAGCACGAATAACGCTCGTAACCAATCATCGAACCACAGATTTGCTCCTGTTTCAAGACCTTTCCCCATCTGTGCCATCTTGTCCGATTGCGCCCGCCAGCGACGTTTTCTACGTGTCAGAGAGGCAAAGCGATGTTATCGGTATCTGGGCAGTTGTGTATGTGTGTGTGCAGCAAGAGGGTGGAGTATGGGATAGGGGATGAGGTTTTAGCGCTGAAAATGACAGCCGAATATTCAGAGGAACCGGGAGGGGACTAGACGTGCTCTATGCCACTGCGGGGAGAGATCTGGGGCGAGCAGTAATCGTGTTAAGAATGTTCTCGATTAAGCTGAGGAGTTGGCGATCTCCAGGAGTTTCCTTTCTTAGGGTTGGATGGGGCGCCCTTTCGAGGGCCCCCGAACTTGCGAAAAGGGTCTTTGAGGGCGTGGCCGACGTCGATGGGAGGGGAGAAGATGATGAGAAACAGACCGAAGCTACCTAACTAGAACTGACACAGACAATGAGGGCGCCTTCAGCCGGAAAGGCGTTGTTGATGGCCGGGTCGATACGATTTGGCGCGGCTGATGCTGTCCGATCAGCCCTTTTCGGATACTGGAACGCCTTCCAGCCTGTCCAGCCTTTCCTCAATCCTTGTGAGGGTATCCATGACCGCCGGTTCCGTTTCTTCCTTACGTGTGAATGCCGGATTGTTGACCCACCAGTCCATTCCCATCTCTTTGGCCTTATCTACGGAACAAATGACAAGTCGCAGCTGAATCGTCAAGAGCTCGACATCCACCAAGCTTATGCGGATATCACCGGCTATGACGATCCCCTTATCCAGGACGCGTTCGAGGAGGTCGGCGATATTGGTGCTTTGGATCGAATGGGTTGGTGCCCGCTGAATGGCCATCCTAAGACCTCCGGTTTAGATTGATTATTACTGATTGCTTTCTATCTGTGCGGTTTTTCAATGTTGAGATGAAGATTGAAGATAGCTCATGCGCTTCAATCGTCAATCATCAATCCATATAGTTGTCATTGCTCCGGCCACCTGTTTTTCCTCCGCCACCAGTAAATCACACAGAGTAGTATCCCTATAGCCACGGCCAGAATGGCCACGACTAAGACTCCTTCTGGTTCATGGCCATGCGCTGTGGATGAGTTATAGTAGTTTTCCAAGCGGCCCTAGATCGAGATTGAGGTCTTCGTCCTCGAGGCCGAACTCCTTACGAAGCCTTTCGATCTCCTGGGCTTGCTTCATCAGCGTTATCCCCAATTCTTCGATTTCATCATCATTCAGTGACTTTGCCTCGATGCGCCGGAGCGCCTGTCGCTCCAAAAGCTCATGCAGCAGTTTGACCAGTGTGAGCACCAGTTGGCCGAGGCCGTTTTTCACATCGTTCTGATTCAGGTTCAGGCGGCCCGCGCATTTGCGTTCAGATTCCGCACTTTTTTCCCCCTTTGCCGGGGAGCGTTGGAAAAAACCGCTGCTCTGCATCACCTTCGCGAAATCACCGAGCGCCTCTGACTCTATCTTTGAGTGTTTCTCAGAATACATGCCTATCCCCTTATGCCCGCCGTTCCCGTGCTGACTTTCTTCCCCAGCGGGAACCATCGGTATCGAAAGGGATCATCTCGCGGGCGGTTTCAATCGATGTCAGCACAACTTGAAGAGAGAGGTAGATCAGATCGATGTTCGCCACCGAAATGGTCACCTCCCCCCTCACGACCGCACCTTTGTTGAGGATGCGATCGAGGGCCTCACATAAAGAGACCTGCTCGGTTTCTTCCAACGCATATTCGGGCATAAGGCACCTTTTGATTCAATCCATAATCCATCGTCAATTGTACAGTGCTTCTCCCAGTTGTCCGAGCGCCTCGAGCCCTCGTGGCTCGCCCTGCTGATAGACCAGGGTTTGATGCTGATCGGGAAATGCCCGCTTATACTCTTGCATGATTTCGTTTTCCCGCCGGCGAACAGCTGAACACAGGGGACATTCGCTGGGAGGGGCAGCCAGGTTGAGAAACAGCACCGGGATATGGATATGCATCCGTTGGCACGCCGCGACGAGGTCTTGGGTCTCTAGAAACGCCATCTCCGTCAGGACGGTCAGGCTGAAGAGCGCCGAGGATTCGTCGCTCTTCAACAGTTCTTGCAGCAGCTTGAGGGCTTTGGACATCTGCACCATGCGCTGTGAGATCTTGGGAAGTCTGAAGATGCGCTTGTATTTTAAGAAGAGATTAAAGAACGCTTTGAGCCACTGGTCAATGAGCTCGGGGGTCTCCAGGAGGCGCACCAGGTGCCCGGTTGGCGCCGAGTCGAGAATGAGGAGGTGGGACTTTTGTTGAGCAAGAAACTCCATGGCCTTCACGAGGGCCATGACCTCGTCAATGCCGGGCGGCGAGAGGTCCATGACCCGTTCCATTACGTCGCGGTCGAAGGTCAAATCAAGACTCGAAGAAATGTCGCTCAAGAATCTCTCCAACTCCTGCGCATATTGGTCTTTTAAGGTCTCAAACTCTGATTGGGCATCTATCTCCACGGCTGTCAGGCCGGGGCTTAAGCTGGTCGGCGTCGCGCCGATGGGCGTGTCCAGACAGGCTGAGAGAGACTGCGCCGGGTCGGTCGAAAAGAGAAGCACTTCCTTGCCGTTAAGTGCCCGTGCCATTCGGATGGCGGTGGCGCAGGCCATCGTGGTTTTGCCCACCCCGCCTTTGCCGGCAAACAGCAGAAGCTTGGTATCAAGCGCAGGTAACTTCGCCGGCCTTATGACTTCGGGCTGCCTGGTCGTTTGAGGAATACTTACCGAGGGCAGCGGATTCGGCAATACAAACGCATTCTCCCAGAACATCTGCAGGGCTTCTTGGCCGCGAATTTCCTGCGGGTACATGGGAACTGCCGACAGGACATATCCTGCCAATCCGGCATACCCTTTACCGATATTGACGATCTGCCGCGCGTACCGATCCGAACACTGCGGGCACGCGCTTTCCGGATACAGCCGGTTGACAACGATGTCGCAAACAGTTATCTGCCGCCGCTCCAGCTCGTTTAACAGCAGCCGGGTCTCGTGGATGCTCAGCGCCTCGGCCAGCAGCACCGGCACAAAACGGCAGTGGGCCGAATCCGTTAAAAGGCGCCGCATACCCGTTACCGAGTTGGACAAATCCAGAAGAAAGTCATCGAGCGCATCGCGTTGATAGGACCCGGCAAACAGACGCAGCATGTAACGATGTGTGGCCAGCAATGCATCCAGCGCATCGAGCCATTCTTGGATCAATTTCGGCATGGCCAGAAGCCGTAATGTATGACCGGTGGGAGCGGTATCCACCACAATGCAGTGGTATTTTCGACCTTCCACCCACTGTGTGATTTCCAAAAAGGCCATTAGCTCATCCAGTCCGGGAAGAGAGAGGTCCATGAATCGGCTGATGTCCTCATTATCTAAAAAGGTCCCGCGCGAAGCGATTTCCCTCAGTTTAGCATTGTGTTTGTTTTTAAAGTCGGCCAAGCAGCCCTGGGCATCAATTTCGAGTGTCTGTAAATTGTCCGGAAGGGATGAATCCTCCAGGCTGTCGCTCAGGGAGTGAGCCGGATCGGTTGAGACAATGAGAAAACTCCGTTCAGGCTGATGGCGGGCGTAGTGGAGGGCTGTCGCCGCGGCGCACGTGGTTTTGCCCACGCCGCCTTTGCCGCCGAACAACAAAAGCTGCAAATCACCGTCATTTAGAAAAGAGGGCGCCGCGGCCACCGCGGCCCCACCGTGCGAAGGTCGTTCCAGAGTGTTTACGTTCTTATTACTCACCATCATCCTCGCTGAGCGTTCCTCTCGCCTCGATAGCATCCAGACGGTCCAGTAACTCTTTTTCACGCTGGTCAAACTCGGCCTCGGTCATCCGGCCGGTCTCAAGGGCCATATACAGTCCACTTAACTGTGTCGTCAGCGCCTCGGCCTCGTTGGTGATCTCCTCCTGCGTCGCGTTGTAGAGCTCACGGAAAATCCACAGGATGCTGCGGGCCGGAAAAAGCAGAATATCGTCAACGATAAACATGGCTTGCGAAGTAGGTCCTTCCTAATTGAAGACCGTCAGTACTTCAGGTCGATCTCCACAAAGTTGTGCGGCGCCCAGGGCCCGTTGTAGTCCAATGCAAAATCGTTGTCGAACAGGCCGGCGGCCTGCAAGATCCCGGCTTCAAACCTGGCCTCGGCCTCCCTGGCCACCAGGCAGGCCAGATTCATGACCTCCCGTTCAGTGCGGCATTTATTCCGTTTGATCGCGACACAATGGCGGGATAGAACGTTAACGGCATCCTCGGTATGGTCCTCTCGGTCCTCGTTGAGGATGCGGTCGAACATCCTTCCCAGCTCGATCTTCTCCTCTCGCGTCGGTTCACGCTGGGTTCCGAAATACGTGTCGCGGGCGGACCTTAGCGCCGGGTGAGTATCGATAAAATAATCGAAGATGTTTGGCACGTCCCAGGTGACGCGCAGCCCCATCTCCACCTTCCCCTGCACACGCTCAAATTGCTCTTGAAAGGCCTCTTGATTGAGGGAGAGTATCCGCTGAATGGCCGCCGGACCGTCGGCAATGATGCCGAAGGACATGGGCAGCGGCGTGCTCTCGGTCATCAGCTGTTTGAGGACGTTCTGGTGCGCGGCCAGATGGCGGCGCTCCGGACGAATCTTCTGGTTCAGAACATCGCTGACGACCGCCGAGGCGCCACCGTTGGAAATCGTATAGACGTCGCCCCCCGTGATGCCGACAAGACCGTTTGTTTGGCTGCTGTCGCCTTCAACAATGGCATACAAATAAAGTCCCTGATTGGGTGAGGTCTGTGCCGACACGATTCCACCTGCCTTTTTAAGTTCTAGACGAGGATACACCGGCCTCCTCCGGCCGCTCGCTAGAATCGGTGGGGCCAGATAGGTCCAGCGGCGCGGCGGACGGGCTGTTTGCCAATTGTACCGAGCGGAGGTATCCATTTTCGGTTTTGATCTCAAGCAATGCCTGACAAGCAAAGCATTTGATTACACCGGTATAGTCGTCATACGCTTCGGATACGTCCACATTGTGTCCGCATGAAAGACAGTTAATCTTCATTTCCGGTCCTCCCGTGTAAATGCCCTATGCGGGCACACGCTTTGCGGCCCTTGCGGCACCGTTTGACCCACCGCTCGAGGCCCACTCTAGTACTTGATTTTAAAGCTTCTCGGCGCATGAAGTCCCGAAGCATGCAACGGTTGATTCTCCGCGGTATTAAGGGTCTTGATGGTTTTGATGCCGCCAAGTCCTTTCAACAGGTAGGTTTTTTCTTTTTCGATTTCCCGGAAGCGTGCATCGATTTGCCTCACCCGCTGCATCGCACTGTCTCGTTCCTTGCCGCGGCGGGCCTTCTCCATCTCCAGGGCGCTGATTTGCATAAACGCCCGGTAGGGTTCCGAAAAAATATCCACCTTGCCTGAATTCGTACGTATGCTCTGCACACCACGGATCGTTCTTTTGGGTATAGCCATCGTTGTCACCCTCTCTTTGTGAGGCGTCCTTCAAAGACACATCCGCGGTTCGCGCAGACTATCGTTGCCGGAAGCCTGATGCTTTTCACAGACCGTTTGTATGATCTCTTCCATCTTGGGGAGCATGAGCGACCGCCCCTCACGGGTAACCTTGGCCGTGTCAAGGTTCAAAACATCGCGACAGACGCGCATGAATGCCGTGTCGCTCGCGCTTGCCCGGCCGCCCATGTGGGCGAGGATTTTGGCAACGGCAATACAGGTCCGGATCGTCGGCCGGTTGTTATTCACACCGATCTGGCGCAGCTCCCGGATGATATCGACAATGATTTCGGAATCTGATTGGGGCAGGCCGGACTTGGCCTTGGTGATTTGAATTTCGGTGTTGCGATCGAAATGGTCCACTTCGATGGTGATGAGCCGGTCCATGAGGGCATCCTGAACTTTGTGGACGCCTGCATATTCTTCCGGATTGGAGGTAAAAAGCGCCCGAAAGTTGGGATGCACCTCAATATACCCCATACCCGATCGGCGCAGCTTGGGCAGGTTGAGGATTTTCTCCTCCAAGACGCTAAGCAGGGCATTATTGGCTTCGGGTCGGGAACGCGTGAACTCATCATAAATCAGCGTGGACCCGTTTTGGCAGGCCCTGGTCAGCCGGTTATCTTCCCACATGGTATTATAATGTTCCTCGGTCTTTAATACCGAATGAATGTAATTATCGATGAGTTTATACTTGCGGTACCCCGAATCCCGGCCAATCAGATCGGAGCTCGAAAACTCGTCATCCCCATGAATGAGTGTCACCGGCTGTCCCAGCTGCGCCGCCACATGGAACGCAAGCGTCGTTTTGCCGGTCCCGGCAGGCCCGGCGAAGTGTATCGGGTATCCGACTTCAAGGTAGGCGAGGGCACGGTCAGTCAGATCTTGCACATAGGGGGTAACGACGAAGTCTTCACTGGCCTCCGGTGTGACGTTGTCATCGGGAGCGGGGACCATTACCCTATTATCGGATACAACTCTCAGACCTGTTTCATTCACTGTGACAACACCTATGTCCTTCCACGCTTAAACCAGTGCCTTGGCCTGCTCGATCCATTTCTCCGCGTCGGTCGCTTTGGCCATTTTGCCCAGGGCTTCCTCCAATGCCGCAGGCGTGCTCGCTGCCAGTTGTTGAAGCGTAAAAATACCGGCTGCGTTCAAACGACTTTGACGGCCGGGGCCGATGCCGCTGATTTGGGCAAGGTCGTCAGGCGCGCCTTCTCTTGCTTTCTCAACCGGCGCTTCTTCCTTCTTGCGCGGCGGTGCCGATGTTCTCGCCCAGGCACGATGCGCGTTTTCGATGTCGGTCGCAAATGTTACCCTCAGATCCCAGACCCGGTGTCTCAGGTCGCTCACGGACTTTTTGACTTCGGACAGAAAAGTCTTCCGGTCAATTCGGCTTCCCCTCGCCATGCCGAGCCGGTCATCGCGAAAACTCGATTCCAGTTGCACGACACTTTCCTTTAAGGCCGATACAAAACTGCCCAGGTTGTCCTTCATCAGGCGGGCCATTTCAGCGTGATCGGTCCGGAAACCGGTCCTAATGTTCCCAGCTTCACGCGACAACTCGCAGACGTCTTTTTTCAACCCGTTCATGAATGTCCTGAGATCGGCCTCGGTCTTCTCAGCGGTTTCAGCTCTATGGTTGAAAAAGCCTTCCACCATTCGGGTTACATCGACGGAAAGACCGGATGAAAAAGTCTGCAGTTCATCTGTCAATCGGCGCGCCATCGCCGCACGCTCGTCCCGAAAACCTTCCTGCAAATCAAAGACCTCATCTGCCATCGCATTGACGTATTCTCTGATATCCGACGCGAATCCATCGAGCTCCGCTCGCAGCGTTTGCGCCATTTCAAACCTGTCGTTGCGGACTGTTTGGGTCATTCGCGATACGTCTGTTCTGAGATCCGAAACGAAAGCCCCGAGGTTATCGTTCATCCCGCGGGCCATCGCACCGTGCTGGTCACAAAAACGCGAACGCATAGCTTCCACATCGTTCTGCAATGCGGCCGCATCCTGCTGCAACTGCCCCAGAAAAGCGAACCGGCTTTGCCTTAAGGCACCAATGTCATCACGCAGGCGGGTCATATCGTCAGTTAGGCTGCCCATGATGATTATCCTCTCTCCTATCGAAGACCTTCCGGGCGGGTTCTCCCATCCCGGCGGACTTCAATTATCCAATTTGTAGGTCTATCCACAATTATCTTTGCGTGAGAGGCCGCAGACCGGCCTCTCACGAAAGACTTCTCGCCTTACGCCGGAGCAGCCGCTGCCGCGGTGAGGCCAATGGCCTCGGCGTACTTCAGATAAGTCTCGACTGAGGCGATCACAACTCTTGCCTCGATGGAGAGGAGCTCGATCCCAACCAGGGAGACCTTGGCCCAGGCATCGATCACGATCCCCTTATCCAGGATCCGGTCGACGACTTCGGCAAGGCTCGAGGAATCGGTTGACTTCTGAATCTTCGCCCTTTCCGCCATGATTGTCCTCCTTTGCTGTTAAAAGTGACGTGGTGTAAAAACTCCGTCCATATCTAACCTTAGGCATGCCGCTATACTTTATAGCAATATATGTGCCAAACGCATGTGCGGACCGACAAATACACTATAGGCATGCCGGGCAATCGGGGTAGTTCCTCTGCTGCCGGGGCTTTACGGGGCTGCACCCCAGAGCGCCTGAGACCCAAAACAAAGAAACCATACACGTCAGGAGCGAGGCGCAGAAGTCAATCGTCCTGAATTAGGGAATCGATACTATGGCGGATACACCATATTTCAGCGGAACGAATTCCCCATATCGAGGGAGGAGGCCGGTAGTTGGGAGACGCTTCTGATGATCCTCAGAATCTCATCATTTTTGAAGGGCTTGGACACGAAATCATCGATGCGCTTTTCCTGCAGCGCCCTCTCCACCATCGGGTCATTTTGATAAAAATAGCCGGAAACGACCACGATCCGAATTGAGGGGTCCAGTCTCCGGATCTTTTTTGCCAATTCCAAGCCGTCGATGTCCGGAAGTTTGGCATCCAGAAAAGCCATTTGATAAGAACCTCTGCGCAGCAGTCCAAGAGCCTTCCCGCCGCTTAATGCGCTCCGGGCAGTCATTCCCACGCTTTCGATGATATGCTCGAGAGCCCAGCACATATCCGGTTCATCATCTACGACGAGAAACATCGGAGTTTTCGCTGTCATATATGCTCGTAAACAGTTCGGTTCCCCCTTCTGCCATGCAGCGCCACGTACTTCGGTATTTATCGAATTACAGCATCGGCAGCATGATGGTAAAACTGGTTCCCCGGCCCTCAATGCTCTCCACCTCGATGGTACCGGAATGCTGCTCGATGATGGCGTAACAGATGGAAAGGCCCAATCCGACACCTTCTCCCACCGGTGAAGTCGTGAAAAAAGGGTCAAATATCTTATCGATGTTCTCTTCTACGATACCGTGGCCCGTGTCGGCCACTCGAATCAACGCGCTGCATTTCGTTTTCTGGACGGATACCGTTAGGTGCCCGCCGTCCGGCATCACTTTGAGCCCGTTCAGAAAGAGGTTGATGAAAACCTGTTGCAGCAGACCGGCACTACCGTTGATGAACACCGGCTGCGCGGGGAAATCTGATTTGAGCTTGATTTTTTGGATGTTGATCTGGTTGGAAATGAGCGCAATGGTCTCTCTGATGATATCAAGAAGATTGACCTCCTCCCTGTTCGATCCCTCTGGAGGGCGCGCGAATTTTAGCAGATTCTCGATAACGACGGATGCTCTCTCAATCCCCTCGTGGAGCTTCCTGGCGCATTCGATGCGGAAATCCGGGGAGATGTCATCCGCCAAAAGGAATTGGGCGGCTGAAGAACAGATCGCCAGCGGGTTTCGAATCTCATGGGCGATCCCACCGGCCATCACGCCCAGCGCAGCAAATTTTTGCGACTGGCGAAGCTGCATCTCCATTTTGCGGCGCTCGGTATGATCTCTGCCCACGACCACGAATCCGGCTGTCTCCAACTGCTGGTCTTTCATCGGCGAACAAACCCAGGAAACATGGGTATCGAGCCCCTTTTTCGTGACGAGGTCCCACTCCCCGGTGACCGAATCTCTCCGAGTTCTCATCTCGGAAAATATCTTCCTCACGTTTTCCTGGTGATCCTTGGCGCATAACCTGTAGAAAACCTGGTTTTTTACCTCAGTGAAACTGTATCCGGAGATTCTCTCCGCTGCCGGATTCCAAGAGAGTATCCTTCCGTCGGTGTCGGTGGACAACATAATGTCACTGGCGCTGTCGAAGATACTCGCCAGATGGCGTTGAACGCGTTGAATCTCATCGCTCAATTGGATCTGTTCGGTTACATCATCCATTAAGAGCATTACGTTCTCAACGCTCCGCTGCCACTCAAACGGGACAATGCGATAATAGTAAGTCCGCATCGAAACGCCCGGAGATCGAAAGAACATCCGCTGCCCTTTGGTGGGCTGGCTCGAACGGAAGACCTGGCGAATCTGGCCGATGATATCCATCTTTTCGATAATCACGGCGGGAAAGATCTTCTGAAGCGGGAAACCGATGGTGTCGGATGCCGACCGCCGGCTCTTCTTCAGAAAGTTCCGATTGGCAAGCACGACACGCATGTTCTGATCGATCATCAGAACCGAAGACGGTATCGTATCCAGCAGCATGGCATACAGCTTCTGATGCCAGTCGGAGGCGCCGTCGAGTACAATTCCGGTCTTAGTTGAATCCGGCAAAGAGGCCTTTCGCATTTCCGACGGATGGCCGTTGGCTTGATCTGTCATGTGATCCAGGCTACCTCGTCCGGTCGCTCGGGTGTAACGAAGTTGTACGGTGGCCACGGGCCGCTCAAAAGCAGTTTATGGGGCCCGCGCTTGCTGACACGCCGGAACGCTTGCCGAAATGATTCAACCGACGCTCGGCGGACGAGAAAATAGAGGGAGAGGACCCGATTGCTAAATGGGGACACCGTCTGACGTGTCGGACCTGTCAGACCCGTCGGAGCCAATTCCGATTTGAACCGGACAAAGAGCCCAGAAAACGCAGATCGAATCTGTGCGATTATGTGCTCAATCTCTTTTAGATTACGGTCCTCGCGGGAATAATGGGCTTTGCGTGCCGACAAGTACTGCTTGCCGGACCGCGGGAATTGAGTATTCGGACCAGTCGGACGAGTCGGACGAGTCCGACGAGTCGGACCAGGAGGGCATTGAGCTTCTGACATCATGACCCGGATTCCCATCTCCACGCTGCCCTTGAGCTCGCTTAACAGGGACAAATAGTAGTGGGCACGCTGCCCCAAATACCGCCCGACCTCTTCCTTGTCCGGGAACAGACAGCCGTAGCGCATCGGGATGACGGTGCGGTCGTGGTTAAAGCGTTCGATGATCCTTTGGTAAGCCTGAATGCGCGTGATATCCGGTGTCAGATTCGGATGGACAGATGGAGAGACCGAGGCGCCGAGACCATTGTGCGATACAACCATAATCGGTTGGCCGTCAACCCCTGTGAGGCGGACGGTTGTGTAGGGGCGTGGTCTCAGACCCGCCCGCTGTGCCCCTGCAAGGCGGACGGCTGGCGACTTTTCCTCGTTGGCAAATATGCAATAAAGGAGGTATTTCATCTGCCTGGTAAGCCTTATTTACCCTTCACACCATTTCCAAGGTCGGGGAGAAGCTGTAGGGGGGCCACGGCCCGGAGAGCTCAAAGTGAAGTCCGTGCTCCGCCTGCGCGGCCTTTATTCGGTTGAGGCACGCCGCGAAGACATCCTGGGAGTCTCTGGAAAGCAGAAACGCCCAATTCAGAACCATGTCCACATCCAAGCCGGTGGCATCACGGGAAAGCACTTTGCGTTCGCAGAAACGCGCCGCATACTGCCCGAGGTCTTCCCAAACTGCGGTCAAGATCGCTTTCAATCTCTGGTTCAATTGCCGCTCAACTTCGGCCGCCATCTGCCTCTGCATGAAATACTGCTTTCCGGGTGAGAAAGATGCGAGACGCTCCTTCTCACCGGCCATCAGGTCCGAATTCAGCGACCTGTGCGCTTGCGCCCTGTCCAAGAATCCTTTCAGCGCCCATTCCGCTTTGTTGTCCACCTCGCCTAAGAAACGCGAAATGGTGCCATGGTGACGGACACATAATCCCACCATCCGCTGGGATGAGGCAAAAATCGTCCCGAAGCCTGCTGGCAGCACCGGTGAGTGCCGCATCACAGCCTCCACCACTTCCTGGTGACGACAGGCCCGGGGGCCCACCCAGGCCAGGTCCTTGAGGTCCGTTTCGGCCGACGGCCCGCTGAAATCCGCAACCATCACCTTGCTGGCCACGGCCACGATGTCCTTGTACGTCCATTGTGAGACGGGATAGCGGGCATCCATGCCGGCGACCTTCAGCAACGGCACTCTCGCGGCCTGCGCAAAACCATAAAGATAGACGCCTTGCGCTTCGCGCGGTTGTGCTGTCGAACCAGTCAGAGAGGTCGGACACGTCAGACTGGTCGGACATCTATTATCAACCATCACACCGCCTCCAGGGCGCTAAAAAGATCGTCTGACGTGAGGCACAGATCGGGAACGTCGTCGGCCCCCGCGTCCCGTCCGGCCTGCACCGCGCGTCGGAGCGCAGAAAGCGCTGCTTTGTGACAGATGCCGGCAATTTCGGCCCCGCTGAGACCCTCGGTCTTTGCCGCCAGATCGTCTGGGCGAATATCCGCTGCGAGTGGTTTGTTGCGCAGATGAATCGCAAAAATCTTCTCCCGGCCATTTTTATCCGGCATGGGGATCTCGATAATCTCGTCAAAACGTCCGGGCCTCAGCACCGCCGGGTCAAGCATATCGGCCCGGCTTGTCGCGCCCAGGACCAGGACCCCCTTGAGTTCTTCGATCCCGTCAAGTTCGGTCAGGATTTGACTGAGCACCCGTTCCGACACGTGCGCATCCGATGCGCCGCCTCGAATCGGAACCAGGGCATCGATCTCATCAAAGAAAATGATACAAGGGGCAGCCTGCCTAGCCTTTTGAAAGACCTCCCGGACGGCCCTTTCGGATTCGCCCACATATTTAGAGAGGAGTGCCGGCCCCTTGACGGAAATAAAGTTGACGTGAGTTTCATTAGCGATGGCCTTGGCCATTAGCGTCTTCCCGCAGCCGGGCGAACCGGACAGGAGAATCCCCTTGGGCGGCTTGATCCCGGCCTGATCAAAGAGACGGGGAAACTTTAGGGGCCATTCCACCGCTTCCACCAGACTCTCCTTAACCGCGTCCAGGCCGCCGACGTCCTCCCAGCGAACATTCGGTACCTCGACGAAGACCTCTCGAATGGCCGATGGCTCCACCTCCCGCAGGGCGGCGCGGTAATCGTCCATGTGGACTTCCAGGGCCGCGAGCTGCTCATAGGGGATGGATGTCAGCCCAAAATCGATATCCGGCATGATCCGTCGCAAACAGAGCATGGCGGCCTCGCGGCAGAGGGCTTCAAGATCGGCGCCGACGAAACCATGCGTAATTTCGGCTAAGTGCGCCATGTCCACGTCCGGGGCCAGCGGCATGCCGCGGCTGTGGATGTCCAGTATCTCCAATCGGCCGAGGCGGTCCGGAATCGGAATGCGGATTTCCCGGTCAAAGCGGCCGGGGCGCCGCAAGGCCGGGTCCAGGGCATTGGGGATATTGGTGGCCGCAATGACGATGACATTTTGACGCTTGGTAAGCCCGTCCATGAGGGCCAAAAGCTGGGCGACCACCCGCTTCTCAACGTCCCCCACAACTTTTTCCCTGGGCGGGGCAATGGCGTCGATTTCGTCCAGAAAGACGATGCTGGGCCCCTTGCGGCTGGCCTCATCAAAGATCTTACGCAGATGCGCCTCGCTTTCTCCATAGAACTTGTGGATAACTTCCGGGCCGCTGACGGAAAAAAACTGGGCCTCGGTTTCGTGGGCGATAGCCCGGGCAATGAGGGTTTTGCCGCATCCCGGAGGACCGTGCAGCAGCACCCCCTTGGGGGCTTCGATCCCGAGGCGGCTGAAAACCTCCGGATACCGCAGCGGCAGCTCGATCATCTCGCGTATCCGCAAAAGCTGAGGCTTAAGCCCGCCGATGTCCTCGTAGGCTACCCGGCCCGCGGAGTCCGCTTCTTTCGTCTTGACGATGGCAAGTCGGGTGGTGGGATTGATGAGAACAGGGCCTTCAGGGACCGTATGCTGCACTTTGAAGTCGGCAGACCGGCTGCCAAATAGATTGGCCCGGATCCGGTCGCCCACCAAAACCGGCAAGCCGTCCAGAAGACTTCCGATGTACTTCAGATCACGCTCGCTCGGGGTGATGCTTGTCGGGGCTAATGATACTCTCTCCGCCGGGCTACAGGCCGTTTTGCGGATGTTCACGAACTCATCGAGGCCGGCGCCGACGTTCTCTCTGGTGAGGCCATCAAGCTGCACCCGGGACTGGCCGCGAATCTCCTTGTAAGCTGGCATGGCCTTACAGACGGTTCTGCGTTTGGCCTCGATCTCTACGATGTCACCGATAGCCAAATCCAGTCGCTTCATGTCTTCCGGGCCCATTCGGGCAAAGCATCTTCCAACGTCCTTGCTGAGGGCTTCCGTAACTTTCAGTTTAAGTCCTTCTTTCTCTTTCACGCATCGCTTCCTTTCATTACCCGCCCGAAATACGCTCGGCCCTTGGCGGCCGTGGGACCGTCCTTTGATACCCTAAACGGCTACAGGGCGCACTTTATCTCCAAAATGCCGTTATTGCAGGACATGTGCATCTTCTCTTTGGGATAACTTCTAGGCATCAGGACTTCTTTGCGGTATTTCTTCTCCCCGTGTTCAGCATATAGCGTCAGCAGATCGTCTTTGACGTCGATTTGGACATCATCTTCACTGATGCCCGGCATCTCGACCACAACTAGTGTATGGTCCTTCTCCTCGAAGACATCGGCAATGGGCTCGCGAATCTCCTGCACCACAGCTTCACCGGACTCTTCATCGCGGCGGATGTTTCCGAAAGGCTCAATCTTGACTTCATCCCCTCCCAAACCCACTTTGACGGAGAAACCGTATATCCCCTTCAGGTCCTTTCCCTTTCGTTTGAAATCGATCTCTCCGGTTCTAGACAGCCGCTCCCCCTTTTCCGCGAGCTCGCCAAGCTTATCTACCAGGTCCGCCAAACCTCCTAGAATCCCTCCGAAGCCGCCTCCGCTCTTCTTGTCACTCATGGTTCCCTCCGCTATTCATTTGAATACCCAGTTTCTTGACCTTAGTATGCATCGTTTTGTAGTCTATTCCGAGAATCCGCGCTGCTTTGGCCTTGTTCCCGCCTGTGGACTGTAACGTCCGGGTAAGAACTTCTCTTTCCACTACCGCCGTGCTCTCACGCACGATGGTCTTCAAGGAGGCCTTCCCCAATAGTCCTCTCTTCATTTCAGGCCCCACGTCCCACGACACCGATGATCGCTTCCGGATATCCAGATGACCTTTGGTGATAATCTCGTCGGCTAGAAGAACCGCGCGGCGGACGGTGGACCGGAACTCACGCACATTCCCGGGCCATGGGTAATCCAGCAGCGTTTCCAGGGCCTCTTCAGAGAACCCGTTCACGTTCTTGTTCAATTCTGCGTTGGCGATGTCCAGAAAACGCTTGGCCAGATAAGGTATATCATCTCTTCGCTCCCGCAGGGGCGGTACTCTTATGGTAAACTCCTTCAGCCGGAAAAAGAGATCGCTGCGAAAAGCGCCTGCCTCGGCGAGGCTGTTAAGGTCCCGGTTGGAGGCGGTCAGCAGACGAACGTCTATCTTGGCAGGTTTGTTGCTGCCCACCGGCAAGACCTCTTTCTCCTGAATAACCCGTAGAAGTTTGGCTTGCGAAGATAGTGGCAGGTTGGTGACCTCATCTAACAACAGCGTCCCACCTTGGGCGGATACGAGTTTGCCAACTTTTCTCTGTCCCGCCCCGGTAAACGCGCCTTTCTCGTGACCAAACAGCTCGCTTTCCAGTAGTGCCTCCGGAATGGCCCCGCAGTCCAATGGAACAAAAGGCCCTTGGGAACGCAAACTGGCCTTGTGTATGGCCCGGGCAACAACCTCTTTTCCAGACCCTGTCTCCCCTTGGATCACCACAGTAAAATCGGACCGGGCGACTCGCTCGACCATCGCGATAAGGTTGCCGACCGACTCGCTGGGTCCCATTGCCTCTCTCAGCGGGCCGTCCTTTCTGATCTGGCTGGTAAGGTTCTTCAGTCTCCGTTTGAGTTCTCTTTCTGAAAGCGCTCCGTGAACTGCACGAATCACATCGTCATGCTCAAAAGGCTTGGTGAGATAATCGTACGCACCGGCCTTTATCGCTTCAACCGCGCCGTGGATTTCGCCAAACGCCGTGATAATGACCACGGGAAGGTCGGGGTCCAGTTCTTTGGCGTGCACCAACACCTCTGAGCCATCCATGTTAGGCATTCTCATGTCAAGTAACATGAGATCGGGCGAGGCGGAACGGATGGACTCCAGCGCCGGCTCGCCATCATTCGCCATAATGGCTTTGAATCCCTCGCGTTCTACGAGCGTTGCAAGCATCCGGCAGATATCCCTGTCGTCATCCACAATCAGAACTCGGACCTCGAGTTTCTCCATGGCTCTTGCTCCGTTCAATCCCCTCACCGCCCCGCAGAGCCGGCGGGTTTCTCGATCAGATGCGCCAGATGAATATCTCCGTTGAGGAACGGCTCGGGTGAGTGAAGCATCCCCAAAAAAAGGACCCCAGTCTCCCCCGCACATAGGCTGTGATTGATGCGCTGCGCGATATAACGATCACGCGCTTTGAGTAACGATTCGGCCAATGTCTTTTGGTGTGTTTTCATCTTGGCCGTTCTGGACGCATTGCCGGTATCCAGGATGCATTTGGACAATTCGTATTCTCTGACCAGAAGTTCAGCCGATTCGGTTCCCATGAGGGCAGCGCCCTTTTCTATCAAACGCAGGAGAAGCTGATGATTGCGGCTGCCCGAAGTCGCCAGTTCCTGAACGATCTCCCGCTCACGCCCGCAAACAGGCAGACTATCTTGATAGAGGCGGACTTTAGCGTAAACCAGGTCCAGCCGGTTGATAGCGGTTTCTATGTCCGCCCATATCTGATCTATGGCAGCCACCTTGCGCTTCAGAAGCGTTTCTCCCATCCTGTAAAGATGAGCCCGGCGAATCGATTTGCCCAGAAGGCCCATATCGGCCTGTGTGTGCACAATGGGCACGTAGGCCAAGGTCCTTTCGAATCCGCTAGCGTCTGCTTTCCCAATCATATCCCGCGGTCAATACAGTGAATCCCATCTCGAAAGAATAAGTCCTATCCAGCCTCGGGCTGCAGTTCATACGCCAAACACCTCGAAACAAGACCGATGGTCACCGTCCGTCCAACACTCCCCGAACGGTCTCTGCAAATTGCTGTTCGGCGAAGGGCTTCACGATAAGGGCGCGAACACCTATATCCTTGGCCTTTTCCCCAGAGACCCTCTCACTGTGTTCAGCACTAAGGATGACCAACCTGTCCCTGAACACGGCGACAACGTTCTTAGGGCGACCGATAGAATCCCTCAGGATGGGAAGGACAGTACTCTCCGAAATCGCCTCTGGATACTTTTGCCGCGCACGGTACTCTGAGACTCTGATCTGCGCTCGGTCAGAGAGAAGGTCCTGCCAATGACGGGCGAATCCGGGCCGATCTTCCACCATGATGAATCGGGTGAGCCTAGTACCAACGAGCTCTTGTTCCTTGCGGCGTAGCTTTTCTGAAGCAATCCTATTAACGTCTAATGTGCCAGCATGTACATCTGTAACGACGAGGCCGTCCATTAACGCATCGGCAAGGGACGTGAACTGGTCAAACCCTATCCACGCCTTTTTCATCATGGCGCCATCGGCTATTCTTCGGCATGCCTGCGTGACATCGGTATGTGCTGCCTTCTTGCTTATCACGGACAATCCTCGCCTCTTTACTGGATCAATTGTAGAAAGCTGGTAGTTGCTTAGCGTGAAGCGGCATAAATCGCAACTTTGAGGCAGTTTAGGCGTGATGACTTCATTTACGTCATCCACCGTTCCCAGCAGGTCACCCTCATAAACTACAGAGAATCATCTTAGCTGGTACCTCTTTCTTGTCAACCCCTTTTCTTGTACTGAAGTCAGTAGTTCTCTGAATACTCTATTACTCATCCCGGCCCATAAGCTCGACGGAGTGCGATAAAAACCCACAAATCCTCACGAATCTGATTGGTCGGTAGGCGAACAGATGTTGCTCAGCGTGGACGTGCTTGGCCTATTTAGGAGAGCAGAATGGCTGTCCGCATGAACTAGCAGAATATGGAAGGTGTACTAGAGATGAGATGGCGCGCGGTGCTTGAGCAGGACCCGGGAACCGGCGATTGCGCCGTCTGGCGCCCGGAGCTCCCCGGCTGCACATCGGCCGGAGAAAGGCAAGAAGAGTCGCTTCAGAGCATCCGCGAGGCGATTGAGCTTCACCTTTCGCCCTCGCCTCTTGAATTGCCGCACGGGTCAATCACAAGAGAAGTGATCGCTGGATGAGCCGGGGTATTGGTTCCGAAGCCGAAGCTGCTTATGCTCGATGAGCCGTCTCTTGGCTTGGCGCCGAATCTGCTCGACGACGTCTTCGAGACGATAGGCCAGATCAATCGCGAAACAAGTGTGGCCATCCTCATCGTGGAACAGAAGGTGCGCGAGATTCTGAAGGTCTGCCATCGCGTCTATTCGCTCAAGCTCGGCAAAGTGTCCTTCTCCGGCCTGCCGGATGAGCTCCAGCAGGACAAGGAAGCTCTGAAGCGGCTGTTCCTATAGGCGCTTCTACGCTCCTCAGATAGAGCTTGCGCGACTCACCCCGGATCAGCACTGGAGGCACATTGGGACTAACAGCCCTGCTGAACCAGCGTTCGCAAGTATCCGTCTACGGACGAATGCAGCCAAACGCTTCAAGAAGGTCGAAAACGCAACGGCCGTCTTATGGAAGATGCTGATGATAGCCGAGAGGAGCTTCAAGCGCTTGAAGGCTTCGGAACTTGTGAAACCGGTCTGTGAGGGGGTAGTCTATGTCGATGGGAGAGAAAAAGAGCCTGAGAAAGGGGAACTAGTTGCCTAACTTGAATTCACACGCTTAATGAGGGAGAAAACATACAGATTAAAGAGAAGTCAAAATAACAGCGAACAAGGCACTGTGTTGGACGGCGATTCCGCCGTGCTTCATTGCGGCCGGTCAGCTTGGTAGTTCTGCACAAAAGACTATGAATCAGATTAATAGATATGGTCTAATTGGTCGTTCCGCACGAAGGCTATGAATCATACTAATAGACATGGTCTAAGTAGGCATATCCCGGAGGCTATTGCCAGGAGTATCCGGAAGCGATGCGGGTTTGGTTGCGTGAAATGTGGCCGGGCCATTTATGAGTATCATCATTTCGATCCACCATTTGAAGATGCCAAGGAGCATAGAGAGGATGGTATAACCTTATTATGCCCAAACTGCCACGCGGACCAGCAAAAGGGACTTCTATCGCGTGGTGCTGTTGAACAAAGCAATGAGAATCCAAAATGCCTCGAAAGAGGTTTCTCAAGTCGTTGGCTTGATCTCAAGGGCTCTCCTAACGTGGTCTTAGGACACATTACCTTCATCAATACTCCTAATATGATAGAGGCTTTTGGAGAATCACTACTTGCTATTGAGGGACCAGGGGATAGTAATGCCCCTTTCAGTCTTAGTGCTGTGTTTCACGATGCATCGGGACGGGAGATCGCTAGAATCCGCAGGAACGAATGGCAAGGAAATGCCGAGAACTGGGATATAAAAAATGAAGGCAATAAGTTCATTATAAGGGAGCGCCTTGGCAAAGCTTCTCTTGTCTTGAGAGTCAATCCGCCCAGTAGCTTGACTGTGGAACGTCTTGATATGTTCTACAGAGGTCTTCGAATTGTGGCCTCTCTGGGCGAAGACAGAACAGTCTTCTTGGTTAATGGGGAAGTGTGGTTCGAAACTCCGGGTATGCGCATCATCTCGAGTGCTCACGGCATTGTACTACGTTAAAGAGCTATGGCTTGAACAGGCACGCCAAAGAGCGCGGCCGCTGTAAGACGGACGCGAACGTTGAGCGGGGGGTTGCCCACAACTACTGGCTGGTTGACATCGACACGAGCGGCAACTGGACTGCCCACGCACCGGTTCAAACACGGTTCTCCCTGAGCACCAGCCCCCTCTCAGAGTGCGGCGGAGAAAGAGATCGAGGGGCGCAGAATGTCATCTCCCCGGATTAGTGTTCCCCGGTAGCAATCATCCCGGCTTGTCGAATTGCATGATCCAGAGTCTCAGAAGTTCCGAAATGCAGCCCCCCACTGTGCCCGCACGATATGCATCCCTATGCACTTATTATGGTGTTCACACAATCACACCAAAGAACAAATCAGCACTAGATGGGGCAGTTGTGGAATCCGCAATCATCAAGGACCACTCGCCATTCCCAAGACCGACAATCCACACAACGGCGGCTAAACGGCTGGTGTGAAGTGGTCGGGGCGGGCGGATTTGAACCGCCGACCCCCGGTTCCCAAAACCGGTGCGCTACCGGGCTGCGCTACGCCCCGGAAAGAGTGGAGAAAGCCCGCCAGGTCAAGCGACCTGTGTCAGAAGGTGTAAGCCATGGAAAGGACTACGCCGGTTAGCTTGTCGTCGAAGACCGGGGCCTTCTTTGCCTTCTCTTCATCTGCCTTCGTCCTCTGAAGCCACCAGCCGACCTTGAACTCGAGCGGCGCCTCTTTGCAGACGTAGGCAAGTCCTAGCTCGGTCTTGAAGCTCTTGAGCCTTCCAGAAAAGCAGAATGAGTCGTCATTATCCTCAACGCCCGGGGTCTCATAGCGAAATCGCGACTCGCTTGCGTATTTGATATTCATGTTGGGCAACATCATACCAGTGGCCCACGCGTAGAACCCGGAGTACGATGGTGACTGAAGCGCAAGCCCATACAGGAACCCGTGCATGCGGTTCCTTTCTTCGTGCCTCATATCGTATTCGTGCACTCCCACGGGAACATCAAAGTCTCCGTCGTATTCCGTCCAAATCCCATGGCCTCGACGATCAAAATTGTAATACTTCTGCCACTTATAGCCAAAAAGCAGAGAGGCGTATCTGAAGTAGGGAGTCAGGCGCAAAACGACTTCAACGTCCTCTCGTTTGACCTCAATTGTTCCGTTTTCGTCAGTCTCGTACCAGCCTTCGTACCTGCTGTTTCTTAAGCGATAGTCGCCGTCGAACTTGCCGACTAGGTATTGGGCCCCGATGCCGATATGGTCCTTGGCGAACGATGCCTCCACAAATGGGCCGAATGGGCCAACTTCGGAGCTCATGTCGTATTTGCCTGTGATGTTTTTGTGCCACACCTCGCTGTTCTCGAAGCTCCAACTCCCATAAAAGCCCTTCAGCCCTACCTTGAACTTGATGGCTTTTTCGGCCTCTTCTTCTTGGGCCAGTGCAACGACTGTGAACAGGGCGGTAACCAACAACAGAACAATTGCGATCGAAATGCGCTTCATGCCTATCTCCTCTCAAAAAATGCGATTAAGGGTCTTTACAATTGTGCGTCAAGATACTGGTCGGCATTGATCGAGTCAAGGGTTTTGAGGAGAGTGGTTTCCCCAACGGGGAAACTCCTCACTCGGCGCACTTGACTTTGAGCTGCCGCAATTGCATTCTGTTTGACCGATTGATAGATTCGTTCTGGCCGGTGCGTGGCCGATTTCAGGGGCTCTGAGATGTATCTTTACATTGCTGGCATTGCTGTTGGGCTTGTGGGTCTGTTTTGGGGCTTTTACGCTTCTCAGGTCAAGGCTTTTCCGACCAACGTTGTGGGCGGAATCGTGTCAATTGGCTGTCTCTTGCTGACAATTGTGAGCGTAGTGCTGCTTTGCGTGCCGGGCTTTTTTGATTAGGAGACAGGTTGTATGGCTAGATGCGTCATCTGCGAACAGCGAAAAGGCAAGAGGCATTGCCCGCTCAAGAACGCAATGATCTGCTCACAGTGCTGCGGGTTGCTGCAAACTGAGGGCAACTGCCCGGGCGATTGCCCGTTCCTGAAGGAGAGCAAGCTTTTCGCGTCGGAGAAGCAGGAAGAGAGGGAAAACCAGCTCGGCGAGCGGTTCAAGCGTGATTTCGACGCCGAGAATGAGGAGGTCATGCAGACCTTCAACGCTGTCGCCACACCATTGAATGACTTGTTCGTCGCAGCTGCGGAGGAGGACGAATATCTCGTGGACAAGGACCTGGTCGAGGCGCTGGATGACTTGATAAAGGACACGAAGGAGGGCGTTGGCCAGGTTGTTAGTCCTGAGGATGTGAAGCTTAACCGAGCGGGCAATCTCGTGCCGCGGATGAAGGAGGCGCTTGAATCGTTCGATGCTGAGCCGCCGGTGCCGGACTACTTGATTGTGCCGTGCCTGGAGATACTCAGGGGCCTTGTATCGCTTTCAACGAAGGAGGACGAGCCAAAAGCGTACCTTGACCAGCTGCTCAAGCAGAAGGAGGAAGAAGGGGCCGAGGAGGAAGAGGCAGTTGCGCCGGCCGGCGAGCCAGTGTTGGTTGACATAGACGCAGCCCAGGCCGAACTACCTCTAGAGGGTCCGGAGGAGCCCGAGCAACCCTCGGTTGCGGACCTGTTTGAGGAGGCGCCGGAGACGCCAACCGCAGGTGACCTGCTTGAGGAGGCGCCAACCACAGCTGACCTGTTTGAGGTGGCGCCGGACGAATCAGACGAGAAGGAATAGTGCATGCAACGTTTAGTATGTTGGGCGGCCATTCGCCGAACGCCGCGAGTTCCGAAAGAACGGCGAGCAGCGCCACACTAATAAACCATTCTTAAGGATCAAGAGGTAGGACGATGTCTTTGAGAGTAGCAATTAACGGTTTTGGAAGGATTGGCAGGCTCTACTTCCGGGCGGCCTATAAGAGCCCCGAGCTGGAGTTTGTGCAGATCAACGATCTAACAGATTCGAAGACGCTTGCCCATCTTCTGAAGTGGGATTCGGCGCACGGCCCATTCCCGGGCGATGTCTCCTATGGCAAGGATTCGATCATGATCGGGAATAGGAAGATCAAGGTCTCGGCCGAGCGGGACCCGGCCAATCTGCCGTGGGCGGATGAGAGAGTCGATATCGTCGTTGAATCGACTGGCATCTTCAAAGACAGGGCGGGGGCGACCAAACACCTCGACGCAGGTGCCAAGAAGGTCATCATCAGCGCGCCGGCCAAGGAGCCTGACGTTACGATCGTCATAGGCGTGAACCACAAAGATTACGACCCACAGCGGCACAACATAATCTCCTGCGCCTCGTGCACGACCAACTGCCTTGCGCCCATCGCCAAGGTGCTGCTTCAGACTTACGGCATCGAATACGGTTACATGACGACCATCCACTCGTACACAAACGACCAGCGGACGCTCGATTTTCCGCACTCCGACTTGAGGCGGGCAAGGACTGCGGCTGTCTCGATGATCCCGACGACGACAGGCGCCGCGAAGGCCACGGCGCTCGTTATACCGGAGCTTCAAGGCAAGATAGACGGTATGTCGATTCGTGTGCCGACGCCGAACGTGTCGCTCGTAGATTTCTCGTGCGTAGTCGAGCAGGAGACGAACAAGGATGACGTCAACAAGGCTCTGGAGAACGCGGCCCAGAACGAACTGAAGGGCATACTGGACGTCTGCGACCTGCCCTTGGTCTCTATTGACTTCAACGGCAACCCATTCTCCTCGATCGTCGACGCGCTAAGCACTGCCGTCGTTAAGGGCAAGCTCGTCAAGGTCATAGCGTGGTATGACAACGAATGGGGCTACTCCAACCGCCTGGTCGATATGACCAAGCTGGTGGGTGAGGCGCTGTGAGATGATCGCGGGACTGGGCAAAAAAACCGTCTCTGACGTCGAGATTTCCGGGAAGAAGGTCTTTCTGCGGGTCGATTTCAACGTGCCGATTGACTCGGGCGGTAATATCCTAGACGACACGCGCATCGTCGCTCATCTTGAGACCATCAATTACATACTATCGAAGGGCGCGAAGCTGGTCGTAGCCTCCCACTTCGCAAGGCCCAAGGGCAAGGTCGTCCCGTCGATGAGCCTCGCACCAGTCGCCAAGCGGCTCAATGAGCTGCTCAAAGGCAAGGTGAAGTTCGTCAATGACTGCGTTGGCCCGGAAGTCGAGAGCGCAGTTGCGCAGCTTAAAGAGGGCGAGCTTCTCCTGCTCGAAAACACGAGGTTCAAGCCCGGAGAGACGGAAAACGATCCCGAACTCGCCAAGCAGCTCGCGATGCTCTGCGACGTTTATATTGACGATGCTTTCTCCGCGGCCCATCGCGCACACGCATCCGTGGCCGAAATCGCCAAGTACGTGCCGACCGCCGCGCAGGGCTTCTTGATGGAGAAGGAGATATTCTACCTCGGCAGACTTATTGAGGCGCCTCAGCAGCCGTTCGTGGTCGTGTTGGGCGGCGCAAAAGTCAAGGAGAAGATTGGCTTGATCGAGAGCCTTGTCGGCAAGGTTGACTCGATGCTGATCGGCGGCGGGATGTGTTTCACGTTCCTCAAGGCAAAAGGCCTTTCGATCGGCGAGTCGCTGCTTGACGAGGAACGTCTGGAGAGCGTGGCCAACGTGCTTGATGAGGCAGAGTCAATGGGAACCAGCATTCTCCTTCCGGTCGACGTGGTCGTGGCAGATGAGGTTACCGATGACGCCGAAACAACCATAGTCCCAGTGGATAAGATTCCGGATGGCCAGATGGGACTTGACATCGGGCCGGAAACCACCAAGCTCTTCGCGTCCGTGATTGAGACTGCCGGGACTGTCTTTTGGAACGGCCCGATGGGTGTCTTCGAGAAACCGGCGTTTGCAGCCGGCACAATGGGAATCGCCAAGGCGGTTGCGGCGGTCAGCGCGATAACTGCCATAGGCGGCGGCGAGACGGTGTCGGCGGTGAAGATGGCCGGCGTTGCTGACTCCATTACTCATGTTTCGACTGGTGGAGGCGCCTCGCTTGAGTTCCTTGCTGGCAAGACGCTCCCAGGCATCGCGGCGCTAGACGACTTGTAGGGATTTACGAGGATGACGAAGAACAGAAGGCCGCTCATAGCCGGCAACTGGAAGATGCACAAGACGATCATGGAATCGCTCGAACTAGTGGACGGGATCGTCAAAAAAATCACTGACCTGGGCGTCGCCGACGTTGATGTTCTGGTCTGCCCACCGTTCACGGCTCTTGAGAGCGTGTCAAACCGGCTTTCGCAGACGCGTGTTGCTCTGGGCGGCCAGAACTGCGCCCTTTTGAAGGAAGGCGCACGCACGGGTGAGGTCTCGCCACTGATGCTGCTCGACGTTGGCTGCGAGTTCGTTATCCTCGGACACTCGGAGCGACGGGCCCATTTCCACGAGACGGACGAGGTTGTCAACGGCAAGGTCAAGCTCGCGCTCGAGTGCGGTCTTCTCCCGATCGTCTGCGTCGGCGAGACGCTTGACGAGCGGGAACAAGGCAAGACTTTCGAGGTGCTTAGGACGCAGGTTCAGGGGTGCCTGCACGGGCTCTCGGCCGAGCAGATCGCCAAGCTTACGTTAGCGTACGAGCCGGTCTGGGCAATTGGCACAGGGCGCACCGCGACTCCTGAAACCGCACAAGAGGCTCATCGGTTTATAAGAGGGCTGCTTGCCTCGCTCGCCAACGACGAGGTGGCGGACACGGTGCGGATACTGTATGGTGGCAGCGTCAAGCCGGAGAATGCGGCCGCTCTGCTGGCTCAGCCCGACCTAGATGGGGCGTTGGTCGGCGGCGCGAGCCTCGAGGCAGATGCTTTTTGTGATATTATCATCAGGGCGAGAAAGATATAGACAATGTTGGCAGTGCTCGTTGTTATCCACGTTTTGCTGTGTATCGCCCTTGTGGCTATCATCCTGCTTCAGGGCGGGAAGGGCGCCGATTTGGCAAGCGTTTTTGGCGGGGGCACTTCCGGGACAGCATTCGGCGTAACGGGCGCCGCGCCATTCATCGCCAAAGCGACCACGAGTGTTGCTGTCGGGTTCCTGGTGATGTGTGTTATTCTCTCGTATTTCTACACCCCGAGTGGCTCGCGTTCGGTGATACAGAAGCAAGGCGCAGCTCAAGAGAGCTCGCAGACGGCGCCGAGCTCTTTGGAAGAGGAACCAGCTGCGGCAGCTTCGGTCGGCACCGTCGGGACCGGGGCGACCGCGGGGCAGGTCGAGGACTTTCCAGCAACGCCGTAACTGCCACGTGGGGCGGGCGTTCTAGCCTGCCGGTGTAGGGCGGGCTTTCCAGCCTGCCGGTGTAAGGCGGGCTTTCTAGCCTGCCGGTGTAAGGCGGGCTTTCTAGCCTGCCGGTGTAGGGTGGGCTTTCTAGCCTGGCAAACATGTGCCTCGGGGATTTGAGGAGCGCGCACAGTGATCGGTAGCTGGATTAGTCTCCGCCCGCTGGAAAACCGGAGGCGCCGGGCACCGAGATTAGACAGACCGGCGGCTTGAGCTGCCGCGAAGAACTACAGATGCCGAGATGGTGGAACTTGGTAGACACGCTGCCTTGAGGGGGCAGTGGGCGAGAGCCTGTGGGGGTTCGAGTCCCCCTCTCGGCATTTCCTTTATAGGCGGCTTTCCGGCGATCTCACCCCTCAACATCTGTCAAAATCCCCTCTCTTGTCTAATAGGCTTTTTTACGGTCTTTTCATTTCTTGTGTGCACAGTTATGGGCACAAATAGGGCACACTTTGGGCACGGCGTTCCGGAACGCGCCATTGGTGCCTTCTTTTTGCGGGTGCAAAATGCAATCTCCGGATCAGAAGCACTGCGGCTTGTATCACGACGATTATGGGCACAAATAGGGCACACGGGCAGTTTCACAGTTCCCCTGAGTCGGTCGATGAGACCCACAGCGGCCAGAATAATTCCCTGACGGCGTTCCTGGGACTGGGGACTATGTGAGTAGTGTCAGACGGGGGGCACAACGTCTCTACGGGCGTCTGGCGGAATCGGGACTGTTTATTGCCAGGTGCCAGAAATGGTTCTGTAGCTGGGGATTGGATCTAGGATGTGTCGCCCGTTAGATCAGGCAATGCTCCGATGCGGGGGCTTCGTATCCGGCTGCTCTCCTATTCTACTCTGATGCTTGAGGCTCAAATTCTCAAAGGCAGCTTGTGTGGTGCGACTCATCTGCTCAGATTCATTCTCTTCCGCTAGATGCCGTAACGCCCCGGCGAATCCTATCGTCCCGTTCTGCCCTCGATCGTCATAGCCCTATCTCCATCGTGGTGGCATCAGGTTCCTTCCGAGCCTCTTCAGCACGGACTTGGTCATATACCTGCTTCAGAAGAGACCGCCTGACTTCGTCCTGAAAGTCCTTCTCATTCATGAACTTGGCGGTCATCTCCTCGTTCTGCTCCATGCGCTCGATGAAAAGCCCTTCGAGCGCCTTTGAGAAGACCCAGTTGAAGTTCTCCATCGTGTTTGCTAGAGCGGCCTGACGAAGTGCAGCATCGGCCAGCGCATCCTCTCGAATGGAGTCGAAGAACAATTGGTCTCCGAGCTTGAATTCGGTCCCGAATCTCTCGTTCAGTATGTCGATGAGCAGCGAAAGCTGGACGGTTTCATCGTGAGTCGTCCCGGTGCCGACCGAGGTGGGCCCGGAGACCTCGCCGCCCGTGCCCTTCTCCAGCCGGATGGAGCCCTCGCCGATCTTCTGGAGCCGGTAGTATTTCAGGGCCACCTCGTCGTCGAAATCATAGGGAGGCCCGATGTCTCTCCTGGGTAACTTTGTGAGCAGGAGGCGTATATAAGAGTAGAGCTTCTCGAGATCCGAATCCGTGAACGGGATCACCTGGGAAAGGAAGGCGTAGAGGTTACGATAAGCGACCAGGACCTTCCGAAATTCGTCGCGAGTTTCGGCATCGAGCTGGTTGTAACGGGCCACCGCCGGGTCTATGCAGGCATTCATTTTCGCGTGGTCGCCCTGAGTGTGGCGCCGCCTGGGCTTGTAGAATACTCTGCAGAACTCCTCGACCTCCGGCCTGTAATAAACCTGCTGAGCATCAAGGCGCGCCTGCAGTTCATAGAGCTGTTTCGCCTCGGCGCGCTCACCAACCAGGGTCTGCTCATAATATGGCTGAAAGGCGTCGAGGATCTCCTCGGGCTCGTTGACGAAATCAAGGATGAAGGTGTCCTCTTTGCCGGTGTGGGTCCTGTTGAGACGGCTGAGGGCCTGCACGGCCTGCAGCCCGGCGAGCCGTTTGTCCACATACATCGTGTGCAGCAGCGGCTGATCGAAGCCAGTCTGATACTTCTCGGCGACGAGCAACACCTGATATTCATCCCTCGCGAACCGCGCGGGGAGTTCCTTCTCCCTAATCCCCTGATTCATCCTGACCTCGGTGTATTCAACATCGGGAATGTCAGGGTCGATGACCGTGCCGGAGAACGCCACGAGTGCCTTGATGCTGTAACCCCTCTTCGCAATGTACTTGTCGAAAGCCTGTTTGTACCGGACGGCGTGCAGCCGGCTTGCCGTCAGGACCATTGCTTTTGCCTTGCCGCCGATCCTATGACGTGTGAAGCGCTGGAAATGCTCAACCATGACCTCGGTTTTCTGCGCGATGTTATGCGGGTGAAGGCTCATAAAACGGGCAAGGGCGCGACCTGCCTTCTTCTTGTCCACATCCGGATCGTCCTCTATGGACTTCACGAGGCGATAGTAGGCTTTGTATGTAATGTAGTTCATTAGAACGTCGAGGATGAAGCCCTCCTCAATCGCCTGACGCATGCTGTAAAGATGAAATGGGCGGGGCTTGTCATCCGGTCCAAGCACCCCGAACACCTCGAGGGTCTTGTATTTGGGCGTAGCGGTGAAAGCGAAGAAGCTGATGTTGGGCTGTTTGCCCCGCTTGGCCATCGTGCGGAGGATCTCCTCCTCGTGGTCCGGCAGAACCTCATCAATCCCGCGTTCTTCGGCCTCCTCTCGCATCGCGGCTCCCGCAAGCACGCCCTTCAGCTCCGTGGCCGATTGCCCGCCCTGGGAGCTGTGCGCCTCGTCAATGATCACCGCGTACTTGCGCTTCGGCAGGTCTCCTATTTTCTCCGTCACAAACGGGAACTTCTGGAGCGTCGTGATCACAATTGGTGAGGCCGAAGCGAGCGCGTCCGCAAGTTGGGTGGAGTTTATGTCTATCTTCTGAACGACGCCCTGTTTATGCTCGAACTGGTAGATCGTGTTCTGCAGCTGCTGATCGAGCACGAGCCGATCCGTCACGACGACAACGGAATCGAAGACCTTCTCATCCCTGTCGTCATAAAGGCTTGCCAGACGGTGCGCAAGCCACGCGATGGAGTTGGATTTGCCACTTCCCGCCGAGTGCTGCACCAGGTAGTTGGTGCCAGCTCCTTTGTCGTGCGCATCGCGCACAAGTTTGCGCACGCAGTCGAGTTGGTGATACCGTGGGAAGATCATCGTCTCCCTCTTGACCAACTTGCTTCCGAACCTTTTCTCCTCGACCTGGAGGTGGATGAAACGCGCGAGGATGTCGAGGAAGCTATCCCGGGCCAGAACCTCTTCCCAGAGATACGCTGTCTTGTGACCGCCAGGATTCGGGGGATTTCCCGCTCCAAATCCATCGCCACGGTTGAAAGGCAGGAAGAAGGCGCTCTTCCCGAGGCGAGTCGTCATGTGAACTTCATCAGGGTCCACGGCGAAATGAACGAGTGCCCGTCTCTTAAACTGAAAGATGAGGTCCCTGGAGTCACGGTCGTTGCGATACTGGCGGACTGCATCCTTCCAGGTCTGCCCCGTCATCGGGTTTTTCAGTTCGAGCGTCGCTACGGGTATGCCGTTCAAACTCAGAACAACATCGAGCGTGTTACCATGCTCTCTGCTGTATTTGACTTGCCGCGTCACGGTCAACCTGTTTGCGGCATATAGCTCCTGAGTATCCGGATTGAGCCCGCTGGCCGGCGCGAAGAAAGCGACGCGGAAGAGCTTGCCGAAACACTTGAATCCGTGCCGCAGCACACTGAGGCACCCCTCGTGCTCCGAATTCAGCGCACGGCAGAGGTCTTCAATGAGCGTTACCCGCGCCTTGTCTTTGTGCAGGCTCTCAAGATAAGACCACTCCTCGGGCTGGGTCTTCCGGATGAAGGCGATTACATCATCGGGAAAGAGCGCCACGTCAGGATCAAAGGCACTTGGATCGCCCTTTTCATAGCCGCCGGTAAAGAGTAGGTGATCCTCAATCGCGGTCTCGAAACTGTATTCTGTATATCCCCAGGCATCAGGAAATCGCTTTCCATTCAAATCGGATATCCAACTCCCTCAGCATGGAGAAAGTATCGCTGGGGGGCAACATTGAACTGAGCGCACACATCGGGAAGTAGAATGCGGTTGCGGGATTGCGGGCGAGGCTGCTCATTCGTCACAATAGTAGCGCGATTCGCCATAGCGTAGGCCACCAGCCAGCCATCCGCCTCGGTCGCGAATTTCGCCTTCGCCTGGTCGAAATACTGCGAGTTTCGCTGCGCCCAAAGCATGATCTCCTCATAGGCGGATATCACGCCTTCGTCAACCGTGGTGATGAAGAATCCTGCCGGCAGATTATTCTTGACCCATTGAAAAAGGTCTTCGGTCTGCCGTCCGGCAAGCAGTTCGGCTCTAACTCTGTCGATGCTGCAAACGTTTCGCGCTTCATGATGGTGAATTAGGCTGTCCCAGAAGCCCGGACATAAAGAAAAGGCGTAGTAGCTGTTCTTCGCCGCAATAAACACGTCAGAGTCCAGGATATAAGGGCGATTTGCGCTCATGGCAGACCAAGCCCCAGACGGTAGGCGTATTCCTGAAAAGCGCCCCCACGCAGGCCGGTAAGGTCATAGGCTTCCTTGAAGCTCACGCGGCCGCTCTTGGCGGCAAAAATGACGTGCTTGGCGAACATCTCGCCCACGCGAGTATTCTGGTTGTTATAGAAGTTTCCCCCAGCGCCGGCGGAACTTCGCCTGCGCTCTCTCGCAATATACTCCTTGTAGAATGCGAAAAAAGCCTCCCGCTCGATTAGACGCAAATCCATCGCGCGACGTCCCGCGACGATTGGGCTCACTTTGAAATGTCGCCCGATGGCTTCAAAAGGCGACCGTTCGCGCCTGACTTGGGGCCAGAGAGTTTTCAGTTCTTGTGCCGGAACAAGGAATTCTGCCGCCGCCCGATCGCACCATGACTCGACCTTCTCTGATGCGCGAGGCGCCAGACCGACATCCGTCAAAGCGCTCTTCCCAAGCCAGATGTGCGCCAGTTCATGGGATAGAGTGAACATCTGGGCCGATTTTGCGTCGGCACCGTTGACGAAAATGAGCGGAGCGTATTCATCACTGAGCGCGAAACCACGAAACTCCTCGACGTCCAGCTTACGACTCGTGTTGTTTCCAACAACGCCATTGATAATAGCCATAACATTCAGCTTTTCGATAACGCGGCGCAGGGCGCCGAGCGCCTCCTGCCAAGTCCGCACCTTGGCGGCCCACCGATCCTCCAGGCCCATTATGCGCCGCATTTCGCGTCCCACGGCCTCCGCCTCATCTGTCAAGCGGGCGCTTCCCACGAATTCCAGCGGCTCCGCTTCGCATTCGATCAGCGTTTCCCGCAACCAGGCCTGACGGCGCTGCATTGTGTGGACGGTGTCCAGTAGATTAGGGCTCGGGCGTTCCATATATTGATTGCCGACCGTGCGCAGGTCGGGAATAGGAATTGACTCCTTCGGAGGCGCAGCAAGGAAGAGGTATCCAAACGGCGTATGGGTCGCCTTGGCGAACTTCTCGAGCTGTCTGAATGTCGGACGTTCCTCGCCACCAAGCCAGGCAGGCAACTTGCCGAGGTCCTTTTGCTGCGCCAGATCATGGACGCTTCGGCGGGCGCGATCACAGGCCCATAAAAGCAAATCGGGTTTGACGTCAACGCGCATGATGCTGACCTTCTGGCATGTAGGTTGTCATCGGAGCTAACGCCTGTACTTTATTCATTGAATGCCTCCCGCACGTCTATCTTGCCGGTCACCGCAGCGGAGATCAGGGCCGTGCGGTATTCTTCTAGAAGTTGCACTGACCTTGCGATAATCCGCTCAATCTTTCGCTCAGAATACACATGATTCGAGACACATGCTTGTGCCTCCATTGGTGGTACAGGTATTGGCTCTTTTAGTAGAGTGCCTGCGTTGAGTGGGCGATTACGGCCTGCGGCTCCCCGTGAGTGTTGGTTTAGCAAAAAGTCCCCGGTCTTCGTGGTAAAGAAAGCAAACAGATATGCTGTCTCCATAAGGTTGGGTTTCCCGCGAATAATCGGGTAGCGGTGCGAAACAACACAACCCGCTTCTTCCTCGCTGGCGACGGCGACAGCGCCCTCCCAAGCGAATTGCCCACTTAGAATCAGGTCATCATTTTCTATCCAGAAGAAATTGGAGTCGCCAAGATCTGCGCCGATAGTCGGCTCCTTGGGGAAGATTCCGCGCCCTCGGTTATATAACCCAACTGGGATGTACACGTCATCGTCCCTTCGGGGAATAGGACGGAAGATCTGGTCCGCAACATGCCCTATCCGCATAGTCTGAGTTGATGCATCCCGGACAGCATCATGAATGAGAGCGGCCCGTTTTTCTCGAAGGAGCTCGATCAGCCGCTCCTTCTTCGCGATCAACACGTCAATCTTCGCCGTCTCTCGGTCGAGGAACGAGGCGATCGCGCGTTGTTCGGGGAGTGGGGCGACCCAGACAGGTACGCAGCTTAGCTGGCTCTGGTTGATTGCTGGATAAACCACTCCTTGGGAACAAGCAACAATAGTCTCGATGACGGCGCTTGACTGAATCATCCTGAAAAGGAACTTAGGTAGAATAGCAGAGCGAGGTCGAAGCACAGCAAAACCGGTCGAGACGATCAAGTTATTCGCTGGATCCGGCAGATGTGCAACTGCCCTTAAGTACGTCCGCACAGTGGAGACAATTGTATCCCCATATCTGACAATTCGGCGAGCACGGCTCGGAGCGCTTTGGAAGTCAATAACCTGGGGTTGGGCGATTCTCGAATTCGAATCCACGGTGGCTATGTCCAAGTATTGCATCTCATATCGTGGTGCAGTGTCTTCGGATAGCGCTTCATTATTGATCTCACAGATGTCTTTTAGTCGCTTAACCTCCCAATGTCTTGGTATCTCGCCCAGCCAGTCGATGCCGGAGTCGTTGTATTCGGGATAGGGCGGCCAGGTCATTCGGTCTTTCTCCCGACCGATTTCGAGCCGGTCTTCGGCTTGTTTCTTGCGGATTTTAGCTGCTTAGCGGAGTTTCGAAGATCATCGAAGTACCGCTTTTCAGCGTCGTCTTCCGCCGCGAGCCGCCGGCGTTCCGCAAAAGCCTCATATTGCTGATCAGCCCATTTCTGAGCGGTCTCATGGCTGGTTGAGCCGGAGCCACCGAGCACGGGGAGTTCCGTATCCCTCAAGAATTTGTCAAGAAACACCTCCCAATCGCGCATGCGGATATCCTGCCGCCGCTGGGCGCGGAACTCGGCCTGGTCCAGGAACATGACCGTAATCCGATTGAGCGTGTCGATTTCCTTCGCGTCCAAGTAGTTTTTCGCTGTGATGATGTCTCGCTTGAGCACACGACTGCCCTTCCACGAGGTCAGGCCCATGTTGGCCTTGTGCGCGTCGGCGCGACGCCGAACGATCTCCGCCGCGGTCATGCCCGTTGCCGCGTAGTGAATCTTGTTCTGCGTGGTGGCGAAAAAGATCTGTGTCTCCTGGTCGCCCTCCCGGTAGTCGATAGCGAGTGCAAAAATCTCCCGTATGCGTTGGTAAACCCGCGCCTCGCTTGCGCGAATCTCGCGGATCCGTGCCAGCAACTCGTCAAAATAATCAGCTAGCTGGTTATGACCCTTGAGGCGTTCGTCATCTAGCGTAAAGCCTTTGACGAGGTATTCGCGGAGGCGTTCGGTAGCCCACTGGCGAAACATTACACCCCGTGGCGACCGCACCCGGTAGCCAACGGCCAGAATCATGTCAAGATTGTAGTATTTGACCGGACGCTGGACCTGCCGAGAGCCTTCCTGTCGAACCATTAAGTATTCCTTAATAGTTGCCTCGGCGCGCAGCTCGTTTTCTTTCAGTATGTTACGAATGTGGATGTTGATGTTGGGGACAGAAGTTTCGTAAAGATCAGCCATCATTGCCTGTGTCAGCCAGGCCGTCTCGTCCTCGAGTCTGACAAGAATCCGATTACAGCCGTCATCGGTCTGGTAAACGACTACTTGGCTGCCAGGTTCATTCTCTTTCTCGGTCATTCGGTCATCTCCCCGAGCATATCGGCGATCTCCTTCTCGACCTGGCTGATATCGGCCTCAATCGCGTCAAGCGGCCTGGGCGGCTTGTATTTGTAGAAGTAGCGGTTGAAGTTAATCTCGTAGCCGACCTTCGTCTTCGATTCGTCGATCCAGGCGTCGGGCACGTGCGGCAGGACTTCCCGCTTCACGTATTCTTCGACGTCCTCCTTAAGCGGTACGTTCTCGTGGTCGCGGATCTCCGGGTCCGGCTCAGGATTGCCCTTGGAGTCGAGGCAGACGTCGGCAGTCTCGTCGCGCTCCGCAAGCGCCATCAGGACCGCCTTAAATAGCGAAGCTGGAGCCTTGATACCGGCCGCTCTGAATGCTTGCTTAAGGAGACTGCTGAACTCATCCCGGTTCTTGATTGAGCCTCTATCCGAGAGCGTCGAGAGAGCTTCGAGGATCGCCTGCTGCTGGAGTCTTCCCGCCTCAATCTCCATCTCGATCAAGGCCTCGTCCCTCCGCTTCTTGCTCGTGGCTAGCGCGACGAAGGCTTTGGCCTCCTTCACACTGGCGAGGCGCTCCTCAGTAACCGCGAAGTTGAGCCTCAGCGGGCGTTCAACCGTTACTCGCCGGTAGCCGAAATGCTCGTTTTCAAAAATGCGCACGAACTCCCCCTCTCTGAAGTCACCGTAGAGGCGGGTTATCTCATCCCGCTGCCCCTCGCAGATCTCGTTGCGCTTGTTGCCCAGGCTCTTTCGCATCTTCTTGAAGAAGGAAGTCGCGTCAACGAGTTGTGTTTTGCCCCGGCGCTCGGTGGGCTTGCGGTTGGTGACAATCCAGAGGTAAGTGCTGATCCCCGTGTTGTAGAACATCTGGTCTGGAAGGGCGACGATCGCCTCCAGCCAGTCGTTCTCGATGATCCACTTCCGGATCTCGCTCTCGCCCGAGCCGGCGGAGCCGGTGAAGAGCGGAGAGCCATTGAAGACAATCGCCAGGCGTGTCCCTCCGTCGGAAGGGGCCTTCATCTTGCTGATCATGTGTTGAAGGAACAGAAGAGAGCCGTCGTTGATGCGAGGCAGTCCCGCCCCGAAGCGACCGCCGAAGCCCTGCTCCTCGTGTTCCTTCTTGACGATGTTCTGCTGCGCCTCCCACTTCACGCCGAAGGGTGGATTGGCGAGCATGTAATCATATCTGCCAGCCGCAAAGTAGTCCTCCGTGAAGCTGTCACCAAGCCGGATGTGCTCGATGTCCTGTCCTTTGATCATCATGTCCGAGCCGCAGATAGCGTACGCCTGCTCGTTGTAATCCTGGCCAAATGCCTCGAGGCGCGCGTCGGGATTCAGCTCTCGCACAAACTCTTCGGAAACCGAGAGCATGCCGCCCGTCCCACAGGCCGGGTCAAAGAGGGTCTTGATGATGCCCCTGGTGGTGAGGATGTCGCTGTCGGGCAGGAATATGAGATTGACCATGAGACGAATGACCTCGCGTGGGGTGAAGTGATCTCCAGCCTCCTCGTTGCTCGCCTCATTGAAGCGGCGGATGAGCTCCTCGAAGATGTAGCCCATCTCGATGTTGGAGACGGTGTCGGGGTGCAGGTCGATCTCGCAGAACTTGGAGACGAGGAGAAAGAGGCGATTGGCCTTCTCCAGTTTGCCGATGTGCTCCTCGAAGCCGAAGTTGTCGATGATGTCGCGGGCGCGGCTTGAAAAGCCCTTGATGTAATGCGTCAGGTTGGCGGCGATGTTGTCTGGCTCTCCCTTGAGCTTCTGGAACGTGAAGCGACTCGTGTTGTGAAACGCGTGGCCAGACACCTTGTTGAGGACTGGCTCGACGTTCTTGAACATGCCGCCCTCAAGGCTCTTGAGTCTTGCGAGGACCGCGTCCTTCGTGGGCAACAGGACCCAGTCAAGGCGACGCAGGACGGTCATCGGTAGCATGACGTCTTTGTACTGGTTCGGGCGATACGGGCCGCGAAGCAAGTCCGCCACCGACCAGATGAAACTGACTTTCTCTCCGAAGTTATTCATGAGGGTTCCTGCTCATAACATTATCGCGCAGCTCCTCGAGGCTGTCCCCGTAGCAGAGCGTGTTCTTGGAAGGTCGATCGTATCTCGCACTGCTCTATTCGCGCGCCTGCTCCTTCCCAGGACCCTCGAGAAGTAGCCCTGTTCATAGCGCCTTAACTCCCCGATTGGTTACGAGGACATCATCTCCACGTTCAGGAGAAGATACATGAGGTCATTGGTGTGGTAAAGAGGAATGGTGAGCCTAGTATGGACCGAGACGAGAAAATATGTGGGTTGCGGGGCGCGTAATCGAGTATGCCTTGGGGGATGTTTGATGGCTCTATTGCTGGTGGTGGGCGGGCGCGGTGCTATTGATGCGGCAGACGTTCTCCGACTGCCCCTCGGGCCGGGAGGACTCACGGTCTGTGCTGGCATAGGGGGCAGCCGACCATTGCTCTATTGCCACTCGGCTGATGCCAGCACCCCTGCAAGAAACGCGGGCTGAAATCTGATAAATCAGGTTCCCGACTCACCGCAGCAAGAGCGTGGGGGAAACTATTGAATTAATGATGGCCAGACGTATGGTCTGCGTCCATGCTGCCGGTCAATTCGGCGGATTGCATAGGTTGCACGGTGTGTATCCCCTGCGTTTAGCCTGAGCCAGGCTGATCGTTATCTTGCTTTTGCTTGAGTCCTGTCAGGTCGCTCGATGGTGTTTTTTGCCGGTTCTCGTGATGTAAACCGTCGATGATGGGTGGCGTGGTGTGTGGTGGGCCGGGGCTGTAGTGTAGTGTGTTATGCGGCTTCGGGGAGAGTCTTTGCTTCGCGGATGATGGCCTTCAGGACCTTCTCGATGGTGTTCAGGAGTTTGACCACCTGGGTCGCTGGGTTCTTGGTGTGTTGTAGGAGGTGGTCATGGACTTTACGGGCTGATTCAAGTTTGACGCCGAAGAGGGAGCCGATGGCAACTGCGACTATGTCAGCTATGACTTCGCGCTGGTTCTTGCTGCGCATTCTGTGGTCGGTTGGGAGGGCGTGCTTGTGTTTTGCGTGCGCTAGTTCGTGCCAGAAGACCACCTCGTCAGGGCTGGCGAGGCCTATTCGCTTGCCGAGCATGCCCTGCTGGTAGTAGCCGATGATGCGATTCTGATATGGGACATTCTCGACCTCTACTCCGAGGCGTTCTGCGACATCGAGAAGCCTGTGTTTGGGCA
>CAYZPW010000010.1:0-41545 GCA_964480475.1 uncultured bacterium
TATTTTGGGTTGATGAGGGCTGTCTGTTGTGTTCTATAAATCGTATTCCCTGAAGGGGAATAACGTGAATAGCCCCACGTTTCAACGTGGGGATTCGGTCGGCAGGCGCCGAAGAACCGACCCTGAAGGGGTCGCACAAACGGTTGATGTGAGGTCAGATTTCAGGCCGCCCCCCATGCATCCTCTTCAGGAGCGAATTCTCTGGAGGGAGGATGAGGCTCTTGAGGTGCAGCCGTCACCCGAATGAATTCGGGTGTTAGAATAATAAGAGCCATTCATATCACCGCGTTGAAACGCGGTGATTCAGAGATATCTAACTCCATGAATATGCGTATAATTGTTAGGTCTGAGACCGCGCCCCTACACCTCCAGAATCGACTTATTGGACAGCCTGTTCAGTCAGGTGGCGTGAGGGGCGCGCCGTCCTTATCCTCCTCCTCTCCTCACGGCAGGCCGGGAGGCCGATCCACACCCGAACGTATGGAACAACTTGTGTAGTAGTTTCGTATTGACGTTATATGTTGTGTTGATGTAGAATTCGTTGTGGTTTGGCGCTGTTGGCTTTTTTGTCCTGATTCTGGTTCTGAAGAATGAAGCTGAAAAGCATTGAGTTGGTCGGTTTCAAGTCATTCCCGCGTCGCCTGAAGCTGGAGCTTGCGGACCGCGTGACGGTGTTGGTCGGCCCGAATGGCTGCGGGAAGAGCAATATCTGTGATGCCTTTGTCTGGGCGTTCGGCGAGCAGAGCCCGCGCCTTCTACGCGGCCAGCGCATGCAGGAGGTCATCTTCTCGGGCACCGAGGAGCAGAGGCCGATCAACTACGCGCAGGTTTCAATGCACTTCACCGGCGCGGCCGATTGGCTCAAGGTCAAGTTCGACGAGATCGTCATCTCACGGAAGATGTTTCGGTCTGGCGAGAGCGAGTTTTTGATAAATCAGGCCCCGTGCCGCCTGCGCGACATTCAGGAGCTCTTCATGGATACGGGCGTCGGGGCCAGGTCTTACTCCATCATCCCGCAGGGGCAGATTTCATACCTCATCGACCAGAAACCCTCTGAACGGCGCCTGATCATCGAGGAGGCGGCCGGCATCCAGAAGTATCGTCATCGCAAGAAGATGGCGCTCGCGCGGCTTGCCGACACTGAGGACAACTTGGTGCGAGTCGATCAGCGGGTTCTTGAGATCTCGCGAACCACGCGGACCCTAAAATCGCAGTCGGAGAAGGCGCAGCGGTTCAAGGATTTGCAGAAGCGGGCCCGTGATCTGCGAATGCGGCTCAATTGCGCGGAATACGTGGAGCTTTCAGAGCGGCTCAGAGCAGAGCAGGACTCGCTGGAGGGGAATGCGGAGCGAAAGGCCGAGCTCTTGCGTGATGTTGCGAAGACGAAGAAGGCCCTGGAGCAGATACAGAACCGTTTCAAGGTCCTGTCGGACGAGCGGGATGACCTTGAGCGACGGCTGCGCGAATCGCGAGTCGAGGCCGAGTCGCTTCGCCTTTCTACCGGAACGCTGACGGAGAAGATACGGTCGGAGAACCTGCGCGCCAAATCGTGCCAGGAGGACCTCGGGGAGCTCTCGAAGCAGTCCGAGGAGACTGGCAAAAAGCTTCGGAAGTTTGAAAGGGAGCACGAGCGTATCACTGCCTCGCTCGCCAAGATCGACGACGGCTCGAGGTTGGCAAAGGCGGCTTGTGACGAGGCGCGACAGGAGCGGAGGAGACTTACCGATAGGTTAACCAAGGCGCAGAATCGCTGGATGCAGGCAGCGACCAAGCTGGCGAGGGCTCAGGAGGAGAGCCGGGCCAACACGTTCACGCTCCAGCATCTGTCCCAACAACTCGTTTCGACAAGTGAACACGCGACCGAAAGCCGGACCAGGCTTAATAAGCTCAGGGCGAGGCTTGACCTTGCGAAGGAGCAGGCTTCAAGCCATCAAGAGCAGCTCGCCTCGCTTGAAGCGGCAAGTGAGTCCTGCTCCAGGGCACTGTCAGATGCTGCTAGTGCGAGGGACGCGGCTGTTCAGCAGAGCGCTACGCTGAAATCGAAGCTGGCGTTGACGCGCTCTCGGCTTCAGACGACGCGCGAGCTCTTGAGCCAGCTTGAGGGCTTTCAAGAAGGAATCCGCGCGGTCGCGAAGGTCTGGAAGGAGCGCTCCTCCGGCGGCGACACACCTGAGGTCATTGGCCACCTGCTCCACGCCAAAGAGGGCTATGAGACGCCCCTGGAGGCCGTGCTCGGCTCTCGCCTTCAGTGCCTCGTCATGGATGATTTTAGGCAGGTCGGCGAAGCGGTCTCGTATCTTCAGGAGCACAAGGCCGGCAGGGGCAGCTTCGTCGCAAAGGAGGCGGCGCGGGCGCGCGCCTCGTTCACGTCCGAACCGCACTCGCTGCCCGGGACGCTGGGGCCGGCGCAGAGTTTTGTGGAGTCCTGCAACTATCCCGATCTTACGAACATGCTTTTGCACGACGTGTGGGTCGTTGAGGACCTCGACCGCGCCGTCTCGCTCTGGGGCGCGGGCGGCAACGGCGCGACTTTTGTTACGCTGTCCGGCGAGGTTGTTGAGAGCAGCGGCGTAGTCCACGGCGGCAGCAAGGTTCCCGGCGCGCGAGTCTTGACTCGGCAGCGGGAGCTGTCCGACCTGGAGAAGAGCGAGGAGAAGCTTGTTTCAGACCTCGCAGTCGCGGAGAAGGCGTTGAAGGACGCGAACGAGTTCTATTTGAAGGCCCAGGAGGCTTCTGCCAAGTCGCAGGAGGCCGTGGACGCTGGTCGGCTGGGGCTCATGGACGAGCAAAAGATAATCGAAGGCTTGAGCCGCGAATGCGATCTGGCCAGCGATGAGATGAAGAACCTTCAAGCTCGGGTGCAGGAAATCGACAAGGCCAAGTCGCGATGCGCCGACCGGGACAAGGAGCTTCAGGCCGAGATAGCGCAACTCGAGGACGATGGCAAGCAGCTTGAGGCGTCGGTCGAGACGATGCGGGCCGAGGTTGCCATCAACACAAAGAAGAGCTCGTCGCTTGAGAGTCGGCTGTCGGACTTCGCGCAGCGCCGGGCCGCGGCGCGGGAGAAGCAGCGCGGCGCGTCGGCGAACGTCTCTCGGCTTGAGGCGGATATGCAGAGTATAAGGGACAAGGAGCAACAGAAGCAGCGTCTGTTGAGACAGCTCGATGAGGAAGTGGTCAGGCTGCGGCGAGGGCAGACGGAGGGGTCCAAGCGGCTTGCCGAGCTTGAAAGAGCGATGTCGATGCTCTCATCGAGCCTTGATGAGAAGAGCAAGCAGCAGAACGAGCTGGCGACCAGACGGGAGGTCTTGAGCCGAGAATACGACCGCTATCTCGGGCAGGAGCGAAAGGTCGCAGCCTCGTTGAGCGACTCACGCGCACGCGCCTCGTCCCTTGAGGCGCAGCTTGAGGCTTCGCTTCAGCGCATCGAGGGCGAGATGCCCGGCTTCCCGGAGATGCGGGACGTTGATGGTTTGCTGGCTGAATACGGGCGAGACGGGCCGATTGCGGCCGAGACGCGGGCTGAGATGCGAGCCGAGCTGGGAGTCATTTCCGACCGGCTTCAGAGCCTGGGCGACGTGAACTTCGCGGCCATTCAGGACTACAAATCGACGAAGGACGAGCTCGATTTCCTGAAGCGCGAGCGCGGCGACATAGCCCAGTCCGTCAAGCTCATCAATCGCACTATTGGCAAGATTGACAGCGAGGCAAAGCGGCGGTTTGTCGAGGCGTTCGAGTCGATAAGCGGCAAGTTCGGCGAGCGGTTCACCGACCTATTTGGCGGCGGCACGGCAAGGCTCAAACTCGTCGGGAGCGACGACGTTCTGGAGGCGGGCGTTGAGATAGTCGCACAGCCTCATGGCAAGCGTCAGATGAGCGTTGGCCTGCTCTCAGGAGGTGAGAAGGCGCTCGCGGGCATCGCGCTTACGTTCGCGCTATTTGAGCACCGCCCGGCCCCGGTCTGCATCCTGGACGAGATCGACGCGGCCCTTGACGAGGCGAACACGGTCAGGTTCATCGAGCGGCTGCGCCTCTATAGCCAATCGACGCAGTTCGTAATCATCACGCACAACCGGCGGACGATGGAGATAGCCGACCTCTTGTATGGTGTAACGATGGAGAAAAAAGGCGTCTCGAAAATCCTGAAGCTCCGTATGGAAGACCTCGCCGCACCCGACACGAAGGCCAAAGCCGCAAACTAGCGCCTCGGCTGTTGTTGCACGGGTTTGCGTATGTTTTGATGCACATCTGCGTTGTCTTCTTAGGCGCGCAGAACTTGCCCGCGTTCAGTTTGACACCCTCCGGCTGAAGCTTCTCAAAGTGGGGGGCAGGGTGAGGTTCGCCGTACGGCGAATTCGCAGGATACGTTTCTTTCTGAGCGAGAGTTACCTATACAAGGCGTATTGGAGGCTCTTGGCGTGCCGACTTCGCCAGCCACTGATTGTCAGGTGCTGAGATAATTCGCCCCACGGCGAACTCGGCGCCGAGCCAGCACAAAAACTCCGTCCAGCCACGGCCCAGGAATTATTACGCCAAAAATCACGCAAGAGGGGCACGAATCAAGCGCGTCACGGCCATCTCAGCATTGAATCTGAGGACAATCCCGTCCGCCCCTCCATCAACTCACCAACAATCCAACCTAAAATCCCCAAAGCCTGTCCCAAAACCAGATCAACAACCCAATCGCCGTCCCGTGGCTTAACGAAAAGACAATCTCCATCCAATTCAAACCTTGAACTACAACAAATTCCCCACAAGAATCTCGGTCAAATTATGACGCTCATAACCCTCGTGAGAATCGGTGATAAATAATCCGGGATAGGAGTCACGGCCTTGAGCTATTCGGGTTAGCGAGCACTGAGGGACAGGACCCTCCCGTCCATCGAAGACGGCGGGGCAATGCCGAGTATCGACAGCGCAGTGGGCGCGAGGTCCAGGATTGTGGGCCGGCCCGTTCGGATCGGGCGGTTGCAGAGCAGAATCCCGGAACTTATCGCAACGTCGAGCGAGCAGTGATCGCCAGACCACTTCTTGTTGTTATTGGTGAAAACGTCCGGCGAGACGCCGCCCAGAGTGCTCTGCCACGAAACGCGATAACCGCTTGCCATCCCGACCTGAATGTCCGGCGCCTCGTCAAACTGGCTTCCGAAATAGATGTCGTCGCGGTCATAGACGGCCCTCACGGCGACGTCCCTGGTCTTCGGGTCCAGAAGGCCGGACAATCCCCTCACAAGTTCCTTCTTGAGCGATCGATACTCCGCGCCGGGCCGCACGGCGCCGAGAGCCTCCCGTCCCTTTAGATTGACGTAAATCTGCCCCAGGCCAAGCGCGTATGCCCTTGTCCGCTCGAAATCGACATTCGGCCAGAAATCGCCACGGCCAAATAGGGCCTCAAGATTGAAATCCTTGCCGCCCGTCCCCGCGAACTGCATATAGCCGTTCCGAACGAGCCACGTGTTGAGGTTGATGCCCCGCCTGAAAGGATGAAACCCGTGGTCGGAGAGAACCATAACTATGGTGTCCGAATCGGCCTTGCGCAACACCTGGCCAATGACGTCATCCATACGCCTGTAGGAGTCAAGAATCGGGTTGCCAAGCCGCGCTTCGAGCTGCGGGTCGTAGAGCGTGTGCGCCTTGTCAAGCATCCGAAAGAACGCGTGCTGCACGCGGTCTGTGCCCGAGAAGAGCATGAAGAAGAGATTGTAAGGCAACTCGTCAAGCGCGAAATCAAGCATTCGCTTTCGCGCCTCGAACGTGCTCACTGCATCCTGCAAGAACGTCTCGTCCGAGAGCTTCCCCTCATTGAGAGCCATCGTATCAATGGCCCAGCCCTGAGTCTTAAAAAGGCCAATCTGCTCGGCCAGCTCCCTCGAAAACCGCCCCGGCCGGGAGATTGGCATAACTGGATCGGTCGGATCGATATTGATCGGCGTCATATAGACGCTGACCTCAGGTGACACCGACTCGAGGTAGAAACGCGCAATGCCGCTCGCCGAGACGAGCGCTGTTACATCAAACTCAATGGGCACGAATTCCGACCAACGACCGAGGCGCAGACGGACCTCTCGTCCGGCAACTTTCACGACGAGTTCATCGCTGCCTAACCGCCGGAACGTAATCGGCGCGACAAGGATGGTCTGGCGGGCCTCAAGTTCACTCCGCCGCCGCAGAAGCTCGGCCTTCTCCTCCCGAAGCTGGCCCAGACGTCTCGGGCTTGCGGGTGATGCGGCAATTCTGTCGTCGAGAGCGGCCAGCTCCTTCGCGAGCTTTTCCTTTCGCTGCAAAAGGACGGGGTCCCACGGCCCCTGGACCTCCGCTCTCGCGAGGGCACCGCGAAAGTCGAGCTTGATGAGTTTCCCGCCCATCTCGGTGTCCCCGATTTGAGCTCTCGAAAGCCCCGTCGAGAAATAGTGATAGGTTCCCTGAGTTCCACGCAAATCGGGAACGCCGAGACCGGAGAGAATGTAGCCGCCCTCCAGCTCCTCAGGCTCGAAACTCACGGGCGCGAGCAGAGCCGCTGACCGTATCCCGTGCTCGCTCGCGATCTTCCAAAACGACTTGCCTCGTCGGCCGCACACCGCCCCGGGCGCCTCAATCGGGATGGTGTCAAACAGAAACCTCGGCCGCCTCGGTTGTGCGACTGCAATGTGTGGCGAGTAGGTCTGAGGGTCCCGCCTGAGGAAATCGAATATCCCGTGCTTGCCGGGGTTGCACCCGGTCACAAATGATGCCCAAGCGACGGGCGATTCGGGCGGATTCGTCGTGCCAAGCCTTCGGTAGCCACCGAGGCGCATCAGCTTCCTGACGTTCGGGAGGAGTCCTTTCTCGCACCATGGCTCCAGGAGCGATGGCGAGACGCCATCGAAGCCCAAGATGACCACCTTCTGACGCAGCTGGCGCATCCGCCTCGACTCGCACCCGCTCAACCCCGCAAGCGAGCCAAGTCCCGCCGCGGCGCCCGCGCCTCCAGCGAGCCGCAAGAACTCCCGTCTGCTAAGCTTCATTTGATGGCCATTTGGCTTGGCGTGTCTTCATGGATAGCGTCCGTCCGGAGCAGACTCGGGCGTCAACGCTCGGGACCTTCGTAATCGTGCTGGTCGGGTCTCGGGTTGCGGCCTATGCCGAGGAGCACGATGAGATCGATGATGGAGATGAGGTGCGCAACGCCGACGGCAAGGACTGTGTATTTGACCTTGCTGCTCAGGAGGGAGCCCACGAGCGCGTAGATGTTCTTCCTCTGGAGGTTCTGGTAACCCCTTGCGGTGATGTCAAATCCCTCATCCAGGGGAACGGCGAAGAACGTAACAATGCCCGCAAGAATGACAAGTAGGAAGAAAACGGCGCCGCGAGCCGGGCGTCCCAGCCGGAAATGCCCAGCGCCCGGGAAAAACAAACCCGCAATGAACGCGAACATGCCGGGGGAGTATCTAGCATGTCGCTTTCTGTCGCGCTCCGACGTTTGCTGCCACTTGGGCGAGGCGCTGTATTTGATCGCGTCCTGCACGTCCTTATGCTGCCTTGCGGCCCAGAACTCGTTGTCGTCCGGCTCGGGTTCTTGCCAGTTGTCGGCGTTGCGTGGGGCACGAGCATTTGGCCCATCCTCCCGGCGGAGGTCCTTGACCAAAAACGCCTCGTTCTCACCGCGACGTCTCTCGAATGAGCGATCCTGGGGAGGTTCTGCCTCGCTCTCAGGACTGATGGTTCTGGTGTCGATCATGTGCTGGCAGCACGGGCAATCGATCAGCACCTCGCCCATCGGATCGAATCTGTGGCCACACTTGGGGCATCTGATTTCCATAGAGGCTATTTAACCACGAATGGACACGAATTGCCGCGAATAGCGCGCCGGGCACAATCTACATTCGTGCTCATTCGTGTTCATTCGCGGCTAGAGGCTACTACCGATGGTCTCGACCGATTCTTTGGGCAGCCAGCCAGAGAGACCTGTTTCGATGCTTATCTGAAACCAGTCATCTTTGCTGACCTGAATACGGACCTTCGTGCCAGTGTGAAGCTCAAAGACCTCGGCAAACTCCTCCCTGGGGCCGCTCCTGGCCTTCACGGCTTCTGCGACCACGATCCCCAAATCACGTGCGTTGAAAGCGCGAACCTTGATTGCGGTGTTAGTCCCACAGAACACGGCTAGAATGAGCAAAACCGCACCAATTCGCACGAGCATCCGCCGAGCAGCTTCTCTTCTTGCCCTACTTCCTTCGCGCTTCGCCTCATTCTTCAAGAGGATCACAGCGATAACCACGGCCATGAGCGCCAAGTAGAGTGAGAGCGAAGTAACCGTCCATTCGTTGACATTGAACAGCGAATAGATGTCCGTAAAGAGCTGTGCAAGAACGTTGCGCTCGGTCGGCTCGACCTTGTCAACTATTCCCGACCGTGCTAAGTCCAGGTTATACGTAATGGACGCATCGCGAGGCGCCATCTGTTTTGCCCTCTCGTAGTATAGGATTGCCCGGCCGAGATCGCCCATTCTGAAGTAACAGTTGCCGAGGTTGTAGAAGAGGTGTGGGTTCTGCCATCTGGCCAGCGCCGCGGCGAGGAACCTGTCCCGTGCGCCCGCGAAGTCATCCTGCTCATAATGGTCACATCCGTCGTTGTACAGCTCGATTGTGACGTTGGGATCGACCTGAACCCTAGCGTGCGACGCCGCCGGACAGGCCATTACCGCGATGATTACAAATAGGGCTGTTCGCCACAATCCCTCGGCGAAAGGTCTGACCGAGTTGGTGGAGCAGATCATCACGGGCGCTGCTCTCCTCCCTTCTTTGGCGCAATCCCATGTAGTATCGAGATCGCCTCGTCAACCTTCGACAGCACGCTTCGCATTTCCTCTGACGAGCTCTTTTGTGCGGAGAAGCGATAAAAGTCGCACACTTCTATACACTCTGATGCGAGCGATGCAGCGCGTTTGCCGTCGCCCGAATCGCCGATCAGGGAGCTCACTGTGAGAGCCGAAACGCCCGGCGCTGGCACGTCAAATCTCTTCGAGACATAGGTTATGAGCGATTTCGCGACCTGCGAGTAGAAATCCTGAGGCGCATCCGGATTCATCAGTGGCTTTGCCTTTGCGAGGCCCCGCATCGCCTCCTTCCTGGTGCTTCGCAGCCTGTCGCCGCTGAGGAGCTTCTGGGCTAAAACGCCCCTTATACAGAACCCGGCTGCGACAAGGCCGGGCAACAGAACCAACAACAGCGTTATTCTTCGCTTGTAGAGGTCTTGTCGGAAATCCTCAAAAGCCGTCATCTTGGGTCTTATGTAGTGGATGTCAGTGCCGGTTTGCAGGACGTCGGACCTCTTGAGCAGGCCGGCCAATGGCGCTTCCGCCGATTCCGAGGCTGTCCCGGTAACGGTCAATTCGATCGGACGGGTCTTGACCGTTCTATATCTTGCGGCGCTCGGGTCGAAGAAGGAGAAACTGACTGAGGGAATCACCTGCGCCCCAGGCTTTTTAGGAACCATGACGAATTCAAACGACTTGGCGCCTCGAATAGGTGACTTTCTCCGGTCAACGCTCTCCTTTATGTTCGGCTCATAAACGTCGAAATCCTCGAGTTGGGGCTTCGGAATCTGCTGGATGGTCTTCACGTTGCCCGTGCCCCAGACTCTGACCTCGAGCGTTATTGGTTTTCCCACCTTGCCGCCCTTCTGGTCAACCGTCGAGCTAATCGAGAACTGGCCAACTGTGCCGGAAAAACCATTCGGAGCACCTTCCGGAAGCGGTTTCACTGTAACATCGATTCGCCTAGTCTCGAGATGGCGCGGTCGCTGTAAGCCTCGCCGGCGAAACGAGAAGCCGGGCATGAAGAACGTGTCGAGTGTGCACTTGAGGGACGCCGGGCCAATCGTCTGCAAGCCCGTCTTCGTCGGAAAGAGCGCTGTTGTCAACTCCTCAACTCTAAATCGCTTACCGCCAGCCACAGTCGTGTATCTGTTCTGACCCTCGATGTCCTCTTTCCAGAAGTTGGTGCAGGCCGGCGCGGTGTAGTCCGCCGACCCCAGGTCGTATCTCGAGAAAAGCCTGAACGTCAAAGTCAGCTGCTCGCCCAGGAACATCTCGTCCCTGTCAACCTCCGTCTCGATGAAGATGTCCTCATCGCCCGCGGTCTGCGGTTCCGGCTCGCCCGCGCCCGGCTGCCGGCCAGAACGCGGCCCTGCCGGCGCCTTTGGTTTCGATTGGTGCTCCAAAACCTCAATCTGTATCGGCTTCGTCCGAACCGTCTTGGAACCGGCTCGCGCCCGTATCGGCGGGATTCTTAGCACGCCGACCCTTTCAGGTTGAAGCACGTAGCGATAAGTCGTGCTCGATTCGATCTGCATGTTGATTATGGTCACGCTGCGGGACTGTGACTCGGAGACTACCGTGAAATCATCCGATATGTCCGGCAGCACAGGTTCCCCGTCGATGCCGCTTGCGGTAACGACCAGCGTGATCTGATCGTCGATGAATAGCGTGCTCTTGCTGACCGTGGCCTCGAGCGACGCTGAGTCAGCCCACGCTGAGCCACCCAAGGCTGAAAACACTACAATCGCGATGAACAGCACTGCCCGGCGACGCGGCCGCCTCAATTCAAACACGCTACCAATCCTTCTCCACCGACGAGGAGCCGATCCCCTTCTTCTGGAGGTTCTTCTCAACCTGCTCCTCCTGCTGCTCAAGCGCGGCAAGTATCTGCTCCATCTGGTCCTTCGTCAATCGCTGAGGCTGCCTCTGCTCGGCCTGCTCCTCTTCGGGCTCTTTCCGTTCCGCTTCCTGCTTTTCCTGCTCGCTCTGCTGTTTCTTCTCCTCATCTGTCTGTCGCTGGTCCTTTTGTTCGCCATCATCAGACTGTTGTTGCTCGTCCTTTTGCTGCTCCTGCTCCTCGCTCTGATCGCTCTGCTTCTGTTGGTCCTGCGCCTGCTTCGTCCGCAGCGCCATCTCGAGATTGAACCGCGCCTCGTCATCATTCGGGTCCTCTAGGAGCACCTTCACATAAGCCTCAACTGCCGCTTCCAGGTCGCCCGCTTTGAACGAGGCGTTGCCCACATTGTACATCGCGGATTGCGCCAAACCGGCCGGAGCGCCCTGCGAGGCGACCTTGTAGCCCGCGAGCGCATCCTCGAACCTGCTCTGCTTGTAAAGGACGTTGCCCATGTTGTATTGCAGCTCAGGCGAGTCCGGCATCGCGACCTGTGCAGCGGTGATCTTGGCCAGCGCCTCGTCCAGCTTGTTCTCTTTGTAGAGTTTTGCGGCCTCCTCCGCCTGCTGGGAGGCGGCGTCCTTCCAAGAAAGCCCGGTCGTTGCTGCCCAGACTCCCGTCAAAACGAGAACGATGAAGCACTTGGTCAACGATTGTTGCACGAACATCTCATTCAGCCGCAGAGGTATTGCGGTCCGTCCCCATCGTCATTGAACGGCGCGCTTGGCCCTAGTGGGCAGCAAGACCGCCACCACGATAACTAATATAGCAAGTAGGAGCGGGTATTGAAACCTCTCGTTGTAGATAGTGTATGTTCTCGACTGAAGCTCCTTAGTCGCCATGTCAGAAATCGCAGCCCAAACAGGAGTTATGCTCCCCGCCTGGCCCGTAATCGGCACGATCTTGCCGCCTGTTATATCAGCGATCTTTGAAAGACCAGTCAGATTGAGCCTGGAGATGACGACGCTGCCGTCCCGAGCCTTCTGGTACTCCTTGAGCTCGCCCGATTCTGAGCGCACAGGAATAGGCGCGCCCTTCCCAGTTCCCAGGCCAACCGCGTGTATTACAACGCCCTGCTTAGCCGCTTCCCTCGCCGCGACCTCGAGGTTCCCGGAATGGCTCTCGCCATCGGAGAAAACAACCAGCGCCTTATACTTCCTTTCGCCGGCGCTGAAAAGATTACGCGCCTTCTCAATCGCGGACGGAAGCGCCGTGCCGCCCAGTTCCACCGAGCCGACCTGGATGCTGGATAGGAACATCGCAAACGCGCCGTAGTCCATCGTCAGCGGACACTGCACGTGCACCTGTCCCGCGAACACGACCAGTGCCACGCGATTGCCCTCGAGTCGCTCAAGCAGCCGAAAGACCTCGAGCTTTGCTCGCTCGAACCTGCTCGGCGCGATGTCCTCCGCGAGCATGCTCCTGGATGTGTCAAGCAGGACGACCACATCGACGCCAGCCGCCGAGAGCTCAACCGTCCGCTCCCCGAACCTCGGCCCGGCAAGGGCCACCAGGACAAGCACAACGCCAACAACATAGAGGCCGGACTTCAGCCTGCAACGGGCCTCATCGACCGACTCGACAAGATGGCCCAGAACCGAAGTCCCGGCGAATCGGGACAATACCCGCGCAGACCGCCGCTCGGACCAGCGATAGAAAAGCACGAGAAAGACGGCCGCGAATGGAACGAGGTACAGGCAAAACACATTCCCGAAACTGCTCTCAAGCGCCGCAGAAATCCTCTCAAATAAGTAACTCATCACGCAAGCCCGATTCTACCGTTTGAACGCAGCCGCATCCTGCGGCAATCAAGTATTTAACAAGCGGCGAACCAGAACTGTTCTGGTGCGTCGGCTCCCGGCACGTCCCACGGGCGCAGAGCGCGTCCTTAAGCGCCGGATGCCTTCCCGAATGCGTCGAGTATCCGTCCTAGAGTTTCCCCAAAACTGAAGCTCCAATCGCACAATTACTGGCTATATAGGCGCATTAAGAGCACCCACGAAGTGAGATACATCTGTTTCGGAGAAGAGGCCCTGCGAGCTCAGAGGAAGCTAACTACAGAGACACAGAGAAGATTCATTGCCCTAGCTCAATCCGCAATCCGCAATCCGCAATCCGAAATCCCCCCTTCGCCCCTTTCGCCTTTTCCCCTTTTCTCCCGTTTCCACAATGGGGAAACTCCTCATCCGTCAGGTTGACATTGGACGTGGTGCAGCGTTTCAATTGCGTATGGTCCTTGTCTTGGTTACGACCGGTTGACGCGAGGAACACGTTTGTGGGGCAGAGCCGTGAGTATAGTCCCTCTCATGGAACGGGGGCGGTTCCGCCGCACTGCCGCAGGCTCAGAATCGGAGGAGATCGACCTTGAACGAGCAGAATACGAAGACTCCGTGGGGACTCCGCCTGATTTTCTGGTTCAGCCTCGCCGCGATGTCAGCTGCTCTGTTTCTGCTCATCGACATCCAGCTCACATACGGACGCTGGCTTGCTGGCAGCATATTATCGGACTTCTCACGGGCATATCGTCCCCTGGTACTGACGCTTTTGCTCACGACCGTGGCCGCAGCGTTCGCATCGGTCCGGCTGGATCGGGCGTGCGACCGCGATAGGCCCGTATTCAGGGCAGTCGCCGATCAGATACGAGCGGTATTAGCTCGGGCCGCGCTCGGAGCGCCTCTTTTGCTCAGGACGACAATCCCAGCTCTTGTGGTCATCGTGCTGGTTGTCTTCCTGCCCTCACTGAAAAGAGACAACATCGTGACCAAGACGATGACTGTCCCATCTTGGAGCACTGACGCGCAACAGTTGATTGCCGAATCGCGCGGCGAGGGGACGTCGGGCTATTCGCGCTTCAGGCTCGGCGACGAGGTCCAATACGTGCGCGAAGCCGGCTACCAGTTGGTGCTTCTGGATTGCACGACCGGGGACGTACTCCGGCAGGGGCACGTGCCTCCAAACAGCCCCGACGAGTCGACATGGCTTTTCAAGACGCTCGACAACCTCCCTGATAATACGCTGGCCGTTCTGATCGGGCACGGCCGCGCCTCCGATTGCATTACACGAAAGATTCGGGCGATACTTGCGCAGCTGGGCTCCGACACAACCAGAGAATCGCTCGGGCCAATGGGCCATCTTCTAGTGCTTAGGCGTGCAAGCGGAGTAAGCACTCTTCTCGCGGAGATCAAGGCGGACCACGCGATCGTGGCGCTGAATCCAAACCTGGCCATTAGAACGCACCTTCTCCTCAGGGGCCTCACGCCGTTGATATACGCGTTGACGATTGTCGGCGCCATACTGCTCGCCGTGGCGGCCTTCGCACGAGTCAATCATTCGCTGAGTTGGCCTTCCGCGTTCAGCTACGCCTCGCTTGTGTCCGCTGTCCTGGCAGCTGCGATTATCATAGCTGTTCGCACGAACGGTCTTGCCGTGATTGGCGGCGGCATCACCATGGTCCTAACTTCGTATCTGTTGTTTCGGGAAGCCTTTGCCAAACACAAGAGAGTCATCTGCCACATTGCGGCGGTTGTGGTGTTCGTCTGCTTCTTGTGCGATCCCGAGTTCTTACATAGGAACTCAAATGTCCTGGAGGCCGCAACGACCATTCTGGCTCTATATCTTGGCTACAAGCTCTATTCGCTGCTGTTTGGCCTCAAGAGCGCCGTCAGCTATCCGCTCACGATGCTCTTCGTATCCCGGGCTTTTCTCGTCGTCATCTGCTACCTCAGCATGCTTTATTTCTCCAAAGCGCCGGCCAGCGTTTGGGACGTGGGCAACTACTGGGACGGAGGATGGTATCTCAAGATCGCAAGAGAGGGATATCATCTGAGCGAGTCTGAATACTCTGCGGCTCCGTTTTTCCCGCTCTATCCTTTCCTGATCGCAACATTGCGGACGATCGTCGAGGATGAGGCCATTGCCGGGACAATGGTTGCCAACCTGGCCTTTCTGGCCGCATTGTGCCTCCTGTATCGTCTGACAAGCCGACGATGGGGCGAGGACTTGGCAAAGAGGTCCGTCCTGCTCTTGGCGGTCGGGCCCTGGTCCTTCTTTTTTTCCGCAATCTACTCTGAGTCTCTCTTCCTTCTCTGCTGTCTGGCTTTTTTCATCTTCGCGCTTGATGCAAAATGGCCCTATGCGGCGCTCTGTGGCTTTTTTGCGGCTCTCACGAGATCGGCCGGGGCCACGCTGCTGCTCGTGGGCGCATGGCAATACGTCAGGGGTGCAGGGTTCAATCCAAAGCGACTCAGACTCAACGCTGCATGGCTCTTGCTGATACCGCTTGCGCTTGGGCTATTCAGTTTCATACTGTATTCGCAAACTGGCGACATGTTCGCCAACGTAACGGGGAGCGGCGCCTGGGCCAGGCGGCCTGTCAACCCGTTCTCTGTCATTGTGGACAGGTTTTCTCGTTTGAACCTGAACCTGTCCCTGCTCGGCGCCCAAAAAATGCAAACACACTTGATGTGGGGCGTGTGGATACTCGTTTCAATCGTGGTCTTGCTCGCTGTCGCGCCGATAGCGCGTAGACTCGATGTCGGGTTCGCGATCTTCACGGCAGCTGGGATGCTCTTGCCGCTTTCAGCAGGCCTGATAGAGGCGGCAGGCAGATTCGCCCAAGTTCTGTTTCCGGTTACCATCCTGCTGGCGCTTTACGCCAAACGCGAGAGAGTATATTCGTGCCTCGCGCTGACCTTTTCCGCGTTTATGCTCTTCTTTGCGATCCTCTTCGCCAACAAGTTCTGGATGGTGTGAGCATCGGGCCAGATGCCCAGAGGGAACTACTGCCTCGCCCCCGGCCCAACTAGCGCGGGAGGAGGCGCCATCCCCGGACCAAGGAGACGGCGTTCATAGACCTCAGCGCGGCCAAACGACGCCACCTTGCGCCACTCAGGAAGGCTGCGAACCGCCTCGGCCGTGGGATCAAGCCTATCACCTCCAAGAGGTCTGCTGCCGATGAAGAGATAGTTTGGCGTCGCGCCCTCATTCCCTCTTTGCAGCTCGTCTTGGTAGAACGGATTGAGATGGGGCCTCATAACTCTCCTGCCGCAGAGGGCAGGTATCCACAGGCCGCCCCAGTCATGTTCGGGGACATTCAAGATTATATCCGTCTTAAGCGTGTTTCGCTTGATCCACTCAAACGCCGCCAAGTCATCCTGCGAAATAGCGCCACCAGGCGAGAAACTGACCGCGTAGAATTCATTGTAATGGTCCCAGCAAAGGCCCGCCACAACGCACGCTGCCATCCCGACCACTGAGAGGCCAACCGCGGCGATGGCGAGCTTGCGGTCCCGCATAAAAGACCATACCTGAAACAACAGCAGAGCCAAGATCACTGGCAGTACGTGTCGGAAACGGAGCGAGCCTAGCCATTGAGCGTCAATCAGTCTGGCGACCACGCGGAGCAGAACGACAAGAAGCACAAGGGATACGCAGACTAGTGGCGCCACTCTGAAGATTCGGTCTCGAACGGACGCCTTGGAGGATTGCGTCAATCTTAGTTTGCTCTTGGCAGCAAAAACCACCAGCTTGTCCACGAGGCCAGCGCAGAGGACAGACATGGGCGCCAGCATCATCATGGTCATTCGCTCCGGATATAGCGCGTAAGAGAATGGCAGTATCCAATACTGCGAGTTTAGGGTCAATGCCAGCAACACGAGGGAGGTGAGCATGACCGAGAGCCGCGTGCGCCAGCTCAGGGTGGACAAAAACAGGCCGGCAATAGCGAATCCGACAATGTGATGCCTGAAGACCCGGACCACATACAGCGGCATAACCCAAAGACAATTGTGGATTGTGCCGTGCCAGACGTGGTCTGTTTCACGCTGCCACCACTTGACCCATCCTGTCTCATTGTCGCTCACGTTCACGGAATATCCGGCCAGAAATGGCGCAACGAGCACCAGCGCAATTACGAATACCCAAGCAATCCGCGCCGCGTACCTTCTCAGGTGCCTCACTCTCTTCAAGATCAGTGCCCGTGCCGAGAAGCACAAGCCAAAGGCGACCAAGAAATAGGCTGCGCCCAGGAATGGAATCGAGTGTATGAGAAGCGCAGCAGCCCACAACGAGGCCTGAGCCAATAGACCTGGGAAACCGTGATTCTCCTTCAAAGAAAAGAGCAACCCGAGCGCCGCCAGAATGAAGGCAAAAGAGAGAACTGTAGGATTGCCGCCCCATGCACAGTAGTCCTGAGGCGCAATCACAAGAAAGGTCGCCATGGCGGCTGTCCCCAAAGAAACAGCGGGACCGAACCATACTCGCAGCAGTAGGAAGAGCCCCAAAAAAAGAAGCACGTAGGTGAGACCAGTCCAAAGAAGCGCGCTATCTTGGACGTTCATTCCGGCCATCAGCGAAGTGCTTGCAGTGAGCACGGCGAAACCTATCGGGTATTCGCCGAAGGAATCGATGGGAAGAAGCGGCCTGTGGGTATTCGGTATCGAATCGCTGTCGATTATCAACCTGGCGTTGTAGGTGTGCATGCTCATGTCCGCCCCGGCAGGCACGATCGGGATGACAGTCGGCAAGAGCCGGGCTAAGACGATCACAGCGGTCACAACTGCCAGCAGGAAACACGTTCCTTTGCCGAGGCGCCTCGTCGGTCTGCGAGGCTGTTCTCTGCCCCTCACACCCAGGAAGATCAGAACTCCCGCCAGACCAAGAACCACTATCCAGATCAGCGATGACAGCGAAACCGGAATGTATCGCGTGAGCCAGGGCAGCCAGGTCCAGCAGCTGATGCCGAAGAAGAGGCAATATACGCCTCTGGTGAAGCGGTCTAGGGATTGAAAGCCGCCCAAGACCCATAAAAGCGCCGCTGGCAGAACGAACATCCCAAGCGCTGGGAATACAACCGATATGATTACGACTACAAGCCATCCGATGTTGAGTATGTGCCCGAGATTCATGCCATTATTTCTCTATGCCGTGTATCCAAGCATGTCAAGGCTCGTGTCAATCGGAAACGCTCCTCCTGAGCCGCGTCTTGAAAAGGTCCAGCGGACGATGCAATATGAGGGCTCTGAGGGTTCAAGCACGTGCAGCGCGGGGAGAAGAAAGGCGTATGTGCAGCGATTCACCGGGGATGAATCCCGCAAATGGCATTGCACGGATGGTCGAGGCTATCTTATGTAGAGCTAAGACAGCCGCGGCCAAACGACCAAGTTTCGGCCTCGCCGCAGCCTTCTGCATTTCACATGCCATATTCTATATGTTGGGAGTTCGTTTTGACGACGACCCTCTGGGGGGAGCTTGGCAATACCTTGACCCGGAGCTTCTGAGGCACAACCTGCTAGAAAGTCTTCTCTACCTGCACGTCCAACCCCCACTCTTCAATCTGTTTCTAGGGACAGTTCTCAAGTTCTCCTTCGGACACCCGAAGCTCGTTTTCCAGGGTATTTACCTTGTGTGTGGCCTGATTCTCTACTGTGGTCTGTTCTCGCTGCAGGTCAGGCTAGGTGTGGGCAAAAGGCTAGCCTTCGCCCTGAGCACGCTTTTTATGATAAGTCCCTCATTCATCCTATATGAACATTGGTTGTTCTACACGTTCCCCGTCGCCGCAGTTCTCCTGCTATCCGCGTTGTTGCTGCACGAGTTCCTAGTCAAGACGGAAGGTCGGCAAGCTTTTCTCTTTTTCTTATCTCTGTTCGTTCTGTCAGGCATCCGAACAGTGTTTCACCTGGCCTACTTCATGGCCACAGCGGGGGTATTGCTTGCAGTCAGTTGGCCAAACCGAAAGAGAATAATTCTTGCCGCCGCCCTGCCATTTGTGCTGGTCGCGTCCCTATACTGCAAGAACCTGCTCCTATTCGGCGGATTCAACACGAGCTCCTGGCTGGGTGTGAACGCCTGGAGCGTTGCGACCAACAATGTTCCTTGGGAGGAGCGCCAGCAACTTGTTGCGGAGGGCAAGCTGTCTGAGTTGTCTTTGATCGGGCGCTTCTCCCCCTTGGCGAAGTATCCCGTGAGATATCGGCAAGTGAAGGGTTTCGAGAATATCGCATCGCTGAGGCAGCTTATCAAATCAACCGGTTCCGAGAATTTCAATCATTTGGCCTATGTGGGGATCTCCAATCAGTATTTTGAAGATTTTCTGTCTGTACTGAGGGAACGTCCCAAGGCCTACATCAATGGGCTGCTGAAATCATGGCTGACCTACTTCAAATCAAGCAGTGACCATGGCTTCTTGGAAGAGAATCGCGAGAGAATTTCCCTACTCAATGACATTTACGATTCGTTCTTCTACGGGAAGATACCTTGCGACGTGTCAAAAACAGGCATTCTGCCCTTCTTTCTGATCCCAGGATATCGCGTCCATGTCCTTCTTCTCTTGGGGCTGCCGTTGTTGCTCATCTTCGCATTGGGACTATCACTGAGGAGAGGGTCCAAAGGGCAAGGCCAAGACCGCAACCAACGGATAGTAACTCTGTACCTGTGCGGAACGATAGCATTTGTAGCATTTGTTGGAAACCTCTTCGAGCTCGGGGAGAACAATCGCTTCAGGTTCACGACTGACCCATTTTCCGTGGTCCTGCTCGGCCTGTTCATTCAGTTCTTTGTCGGACCTCGTCTATCAAGGGCTCTATGTGCGTGGCGCCGCAAAAAACGTGCTCAAGATCGACGAACGACGATTGGGCACCCTCATAGCGCCGAGAATCAATCTGAACATCCGAGCAAGAATGACGGGCAATCGTGGCCCGGCGTCAAAGGTGCAAAGAATGCCGAAGGGGGGACTCGAACCCCCACGTGCACAATCACACACTAGGTCCTGAACCTAGCGCGTCTACCAGTTCCGCCACTTCGGCATTAGGCCGCAAAATAGATTGCGCCGCCAAGCGCGCATGAAGGTCCCGAGCCGCCGCCTGGGCAGCCGCATCCCCCGCGCCAGCCACCAGTAATGAGTATTCGACACTCTCTACATCTCTGTCAAGTGCGGACAGAGGAGTTTCCGTAATCGTACCCGGACCTGGTCGACTGAAGGCGTTCTTCCTGCATCCCTGAAAGGGATTAAGGTGAGTAGCCGTAGGTGCAACCTACGGATCAGTCGCGGACAGAATAGCACCTCAGCCCTGAAGGGGCTGGACATAGCCCTGTAGATGGGCTGTTCGACCCCTTCAGGGTCGCGAGGATACCGGCGTGAACGGATTCCGTAGGTTGCACCTACGGCTACTATTGTGGTCCCCCTTCGGGGAACCCAAACGCAGCATCACATCAACCCTAATTCCACTTGTTCCTTACCCAAAATCACCCCGCACACGTAACAACCCAACACCCATCAGTCAAAAAATACGAAAACTCCTGCGGATAGAGGAGTTTCCGCAAAGCGAAAACATACAAGGGCGAAATAGGGGAAAAGGAGAAAGAGGAGCCAATGCACTCTCAATGCGTGATTGTTGTAGAATGGGCGGCTCAATTGTTATACCTACGAACCATAGTCCCAAAGACACACGGAAGGAGCATCGCAATGGACGTTCTGATAAAGGAATTACACGAACGGGTCAAGCACGAGAGCGGCTTTATTGACGACATAACGGCCGAGATGCGCAAGGTCATCGTGGGGCAGGACCTCATCATCGATCGGCTGCTGATCGGTCTTTTGGCTGACGGACACATTCTGCTCGAGGGGGTTCCCGGACTCGCCAAAACGCTGTCGGTCAAGTCGCTCGCCGGAACGATAACGGCGGGTTTCCAGAGAATACAGTTCACGCCGGACCTGCTGCCTGCGGACCTTATCGGCACCATGGTCTATAACCAGAAGACCGGCGAGTTCGCGGCTCATAAAGGCCCGATCTTCTCGAACATCATTCTGGCCGACGAGATCAACCGCGCCCCCGCCAAGGTGCAGAGTGCGCTCTTGGAGGCGATGCAGGAGCGTCAGGTAACGATAAGCAAGGAAACATTCAAGCTTGAGCAGCCGTTTCTGGTGCTGGCGACGCAGAATCCCATCGAGCAGGAGGGAACCTATCCGCTGCCTGAGGCGCAGGTCGATAGGTTCATGCTGAAGGTGCTCATCTCATATCCCAGCAAGCAGGAGGAGCGGCAAATAATCGACCTGATGACCACGGGCGAGGAGCCACAGGTCAAGCCAGTCGTCGCTCCAGAGCGGATACTCGACGCGCGGAAGCTCGTCAACGAGATATACATCGAGGACAAGCTCAAGGACTACATCGTCGAGATAGTCTTTGCGTCCCGCTTCCCAGCCAAATACGGCCTCCACGAGCTAACGCCAATGATCGAATACGGCGCCTCACCTCGCGCCTCGATCTACTTGACAACTGCGGCCAAGACGCACGCCTTCCTCCGCCATCGCGGCTACGTTATCCCTGACGACATCAAGGCTGTCGCGCCCGACATCCTGCGCCACCGCATCATCCTCACGTATGAGGCCGAGGCGCAAGAAAAAACCTCCGACGACATCATCAAGACGATCCTGGACAGCATCGAGGTGCCGTAGGAGGTAAGAGGGGCAGGACGTAAGAAGTGGTCTTTGACAATTGCAGGTTTAACGGTCATGCTTTGAATTACGTGGCAAGTCCAGACGGTCTTGCTGGATCGAGATTCTATCTCAAATATGTTGCCTGCTTCTCTGTTTAGAGGGTTCTATGGATGTTCAAGGAAATAAGAATCAAGGGCTTCCGAACACACGTAGATACGAAATTGGAGCTCGGACCTATTACGCTTCTAATAGGACCGAACAACGCTGGTAAGTCGAATTTCCTGCAGGGGATCAGTCATTTCGCACGGCTAATCGCAAGAGGAGACCGTGTGGCCGGCAATGATCTTCACCCTTATATCCACCGGCTTGCATCCGGTTCAGACTTGGGTGCTTCTTGGGTTTTCACTTGCCCCCATTGCGATATGGAGTACGAAATCGATCTGTATGAAGACGAGAATGGGGTGGGCTGTAGAGAGAAAATACGCTTCGCTGAAAAGGATGGCGAAAGCGAGAGTTTCGAGTCCGGATGGACGGCACGGACGGACAGAATGGGATTGCAGCATGAAGTCGGAGCGAGTCCGGATTCGGAGCATTTGAGTGCGGTCGGGGATGTATTTCGGGACCTCGCCAGCTGTCAGGCCTACCACTTCCAGCCGGCGTTTCTTAAGGGCGAAGCGGGCGATTCAGAAGCTGTCAATGGCTGGCTGGACCTGAGTATCTCCACTCAACTGGGTTATAGGGGAGAGCATCTGCAGGATGTGCTCCACCGTGTTCAGCAAGAGGACCAGAGGACCTACAATCGCTTTGTGTCCTCGCTTAGGAGGTTTGAGCCCAGTTTCCAGGGGCTTGGATATGATGAGCAACTGAAGCAGACGACTTGGCTGTTTGACTTAGGTCGTGTGCCGCCGCGGCCTGACGAATTCCCGCCCGACATAATATCGGATGGCATATTGAGAGCTGCGGCTATTTCCCTCTTATCGTCCACGGAGAGGCCACCAGCCTTGATTATGATAGAGGAGATCGAGAATGGAATCAGCCAGAAAAACCTCGGACGGTTTCTTGGGTGGCTACGGCAGGCGGCTGGATTGCATGATTCCAGCGATAGAGGCTACAACACACAGTTCATTCTGACCTCTCACAGTCCCTCGGTGCTTTTTGAGTTTTCTGAGCATCTGAATGATGTCCATTACATGCGACTCGAAAGGCGAGGCTACAAGAGCGTAGTGAGGAACCTTAACTCGGCCCTGCTTGGATTTGTCGATTTGGGCACGGTCGATGGGGAAGTAGAGAATAGAGATGGCAAGGATGTTGTGATTCTGTCGCCACAGGACCTTATGAACCTCTGGTACAGCGGAGTCATTGGCGGTGAGCCGGTTAACGAACACAAAAGATAGAACCCGGTATCTGGGCATAATAGCCGACGGGCCCACGGACCAGGAGATCATGGCCAGGTTTCTCAAGTCCCTTGTAGAGCCCGCGGGGCCATGTGAAGAGAGAATGATCGGCAAAGACCTAAGTGTCCCGATGTCTCAGTTCAGAAAGAAGGCCTCGAACACTAACCAATATGGCCTATTTACGGACCCTGCGATCAAACTGAGAAAAGCGATCGTGAGTGTCATTCATAGCTCGGTTGGCGAGTTCAAGGATGGCATTTCAAGGGGTTTATGCCATTCCGATGTGCTCCTTCTCAACACGGACGCCGAATGGCCAATCAAGGCTCAGAACGAGTGGCACGAAATAGAGCGGATTGCGGTCATATACCGGATCTTTGATGGAGCGATATCGGAGTTCTACAACGCTCCCGGCAATCGCCTGAACTGGGAGTGCCTGCCGCTTGTTATTCCTTTGGTTCTGTTCCCCAGTACGGATGTCCTGATTGCAGCCGCCAGAAGCGTCAGCTTTGAATTCCGTGGTAAGAAAGCTCCATGGCTCAAGGAGAAGCTCTATGGTTGCTCTGACTTCACTCAACTGCGGCCGGAGGATCTTGAGAACAAGGCCCTCAGGTATCTGACCTATGATGCATGCAGGCGGATATATTCATCCCTTCCAGAGGCTCGCATGCTCCTTCGGATACTGACTTGGCCCCGTGGGCCTCTTACTTCCGCTTAATGAGAATGAGGCGTAGCTTAGCGAACTGGCGAGAACACATCGTCAGCACACCCGATGTGCTTCGTGGCAAGCCCCGAATCAAGGGGACGAGGATCGAAGTAAGCCTTGTTCTGGACTATTTGGCAGCAGGGAGGACTGCGGCCGAGATCATGGAGGAATTCCCTGACCTGACTGAGGAGCAGATCACGGCCTGTCTGGCGTACGCGCGAGAGGTTCCCCATCAAAGCGAGTCTGGTATTACGGCTTGACCCAGGATAGCGCCGCCAGGCTGAACAGGTACCTCGGGTGCATGTTGGGCGTGGCGATTGGGGATGCGCTCGGTGCGCCGGTCGAGTTCATGTCGCTCGATGAGATCAAGCGGACCTTTGGCAAAAGCGGCGTTGCGGATTTCCATCCTTATCGAGGCTTTGCGGCAGGTTGCTATACCGACGACACACAGATGACGCTTGCGACCGCTCTCGGCTGCATCGACGCGCACCAGATATGGCAGGAAAAGGGCGTCCGCGACGCGGCTGACGTCGTCTATCGGCGATACTTGGAGTGGTTCGAGACGCAGAAGGACCCAGCACAGCGCAGAGGTCCCGGGATGACTTGCCTGTCGGCTCTTGGCAGCGGCCAGATGGGTACAACCGAGAAACCGTTCAACGACAGCAAGGGATGCGGCGGCGTGATGCGCATGGCGCCCGTGGGGCTTTCGTTCCCGACCGACGAGGCGTTCCGATATGGCGCAGAGTTCGGAGCCATCACCCACGGCCACCCGTCCGGTTACTTGACCGCCGGCTTTCTCGCCGAAATGATCGCTCATCTCATCAGAGACAAGCCGATCAGCGACGCAATTGAGCTCTGCAAGGAGCGCCTCGTCCAGTGGGACCGCCACGAGGAGACGCTTGAAATGGTGAACCTGTCCCAGAGGCTTGCCGAGAGCGATAAGCGTGTCGAAGAGGCGATCCCGGCGATCGGCCAGGGCTGGGTCGCGGAGGAGGCGCTGGGCATTGCGGTTTATTGTGCGCTCAGGTTTCCCGACGACTTCGCGGCCAGCGTTTTGGCCGCCGTCAATCATTCCGGTGACAGCGATTCGACTGGCGCCATCTGCGGAGCGATTCTGGGGGCTTACCAGGGTGTCGATGCGATTCCAGACCGTTGGGTTGACTGTGTTGAGAACTCGGACTACATCCAAAGACTCGCTGCCGACATGTTCAAGTTGTTCGCCAAGAACGAGGCGCTTTCTTTCGACGAGAATCCGCCGAACTGACCTGTCTCGTTCGCTGGGCCGGCCGAATGAGACCGACTCAGAAGCGCTCCTGGATAGATTGTCTTGAATGCCATGCCTGGTGGGTCTTATCATGTTCCCGACATGGCACGACTCAGAATATGCCTTGGGCCAGTCGGCTCAGCCAAGAATCGGCGTTTCAGGGAAGAGCTGAAACAGCGCCTCAGGCAAGATAGGGCGGATTCCCTGCTGTATCTTGTCCCGAGCCGTTCGTTCGCCAAGCAGATCGAGAAAGCGATTCTCGACGAGCTGCCCGGCTTCTTCTCGTTCCCGCTCATCACGTTCGGGCCCCTTTTCAGGGACCTTTTCTCCGCTTTGCAGCACAAGAGAAATCTCATCAGCGACGCCGCGCGGGACGCTTTAATGATCGGGCTTGTCGAAAACGCGAGGAAGGATGGTTCGCTCTCCGTCATAGGCGCCTCGGCTGCCGGTCGAGGGATGAGCAGAACCCTCAAGAGGCTATTCGCCACGTTCGGGAGGCATTCGCTGACATCGCCGGGAGACATAAGAAGAATCACCGGCAAGCAATCTGCGCGGCGCATCAGCAAGCTCAATGACGCTCTAATCGTTTATGGCAGGTATCGCGCCGCCCTTGAGCGAAATGGACTGATAGATGCGGAACATGCTGGCGTCCTCGTTTGCGAGGCGCTGTCGCAGGGGCACGAGGGGCTGGCCAAGAGGCTTCAAGGCGTGGAACTGATGATCGTTGAGGGCTTCTTCAGTTTCTCCCCGCTCGAGGAGCGCTTGCTTCTATCTCTCATCAAGGCGTTGCCCGAGAGTTGGGTGAGCCTGGACCTCGTGCCACAGGGTTCAGATGAGGTCTTCGAGCTCCCCAGGCGGACACTTGCGGCGCTTGAGACACTTTCCGGCTCGGTCGAGGTCAAGATCGAGCGATTCTCTGCGGCGGACGACTCAAGAGCTGCTAGACCGCAGATCGCCAACCGCATATACTCCGACTATCCCCCTCAGGTATTGTCTCAAAGCACCAACGAGCCTAGCCCTCATGGGGAGCCGCCCGCCGGTGTCCACATCGTTGAGGCGGCCGACCCCAGGCGGGAGTTACGTGGGATGGCCAAGGCCATCAAGATGCTGATTGTGGACGGGAGATGCAAGCCCCGACGCATCGTCGTCTCGTTCCCACAGTTGGCCGAACGCGAGCGCGACGTGCGAAAGATGCTCTCGGAATATGGGATACCCGTCATGGGCCCAGAGACGCTTCTTGTGCTGCACTCAGCCGCTGTTCGCGCGTTTCTGTCGGTGCTCGACATGGTTCAAGAGGGCTTCCGCCGAGACGATGTGCTTGAGTTCCTGAGATGCCCCTTCCTTCGTCCCGAGGCCTTGATCAAGCAAACCGGCGACGGACACCCGAAACCGATTAACCCGGAATACATAGACGCCCAGACGAGGAAGGCGAGGATTCAGGGTGGCGGCGCAGGGGGTATCGAGAGCTTCCGAGTGGGTTTCGCCGCGCTTCGCGCGCGGATGGCGGAGTCGCGAGCCTCGGGGGATGACGCCGACACTAAGAGCAAGAAGCTGGCAACCCACGACGAGCGGACGGGCGCTCTCCTTCAGGTCCTAGAGGCGTTGCGAGCGAGGCTCGGAGGGCCATTCGCGCCGGGCTCCTTCTGCGACGTCTGTTTGAAGCTCATTTCGGAGCTTGAGATCGCACAGCGACTCGCCGTGGCATTTCATAAAAGCGAAAACCCCAACATGGTCCGAGGGGAACTGAAGGCTCTGTCGAGGTTCATAGAAACGGTTGAGGAGGTCTCCAAGGGGCTTGCCGCCGGTGGCATCTCTGAGGCGCCGCTGACCCTTCTGCGTTCGGCAGTCCTCTCTGGGTTGAAGAACGAGCGAGTCAAGACTCCCGCGGCGTCGGAGGGTGTCCGGCTTCCGCCAATGAAAGAGGCCTGGCTTTCGCCCTGCGACTATCTCTTCTGTGGGGGTCTTACGGAGGCTGCGTTCCCTGGCCCTGTCCGGGGCGATGTCCTCCTCCCGATGGACGCGAGGACGCGTCTTGGATTAAGGCCCCTTGACGAGAAGGTGAGGGAGAGCAAGTTCCTCAGCCACTCGCTGCTGCTGCGGCCCCAAGAAGGTGTATGCTTGTCGTATCCCACGTCGGTCGATGAGAAGCCTACGCTGCGTGCAACGTGCCTCCATGAGATAGAGACGGCTGGGAGCATTGCACCGGTCCGGTGGGAAGAACTGGGCGCCGGGCATGAGGCCCCCTGCGCCGCCGATGAGCTCCAATCGGTGCTGGGTTCCTGGGCACGTAGCCGTCAGACAGCTGTTTCGGATGAGCTCCTGCGGCAGTCGCTTGCCCTTGTTATTCAAAGCAGCCAGGACACTAGGGCCGGATGCGTGACCCCGCGCGGGCTCGTCAGACGCCTCGAGTCGTCCATGGACCTGGCCACCGACGGGTCGCGATTCGACGGCAAGCTCTCGGAGTCGCTGGCGGCGCACATTCGTAACCTCATGACCGACGAGGAGCTCTCCAAATTGCACGGGCAACCCGTGCTCTATCTCTCGCGCTCGGCTCTTGAAGAATACGTTAACTGCCCTTTTAAGTTCTTCGCCAGGCGCATTTTGGGGCTTGAACCTGAGGAGGAATTCGACCCCGACGTTCCACCGAAGGACATCGGAACGCTAATCCATCAAATCCTGTATTCGTTCTACGACGGCAGGCGTCAGCAGGACGGCTCGATCAGTCCGGTAACACCAAGCAATCTGGACGAGGCCCGCACCCACCTGCTTGAGACCGCGAGAGAACACGTCAGGATGAGAGTAACGCCTGGTTTCCCAAGGGGTAGGGTTTCCTCTTTGCTGCTTGCGCCCGGCGGGCTGCTCGATGCTTTCCTGGAGAACGAAGCCGCCGAGCAGCAGGGCTGGCGACCTGTAGCCCTGGAGTGCTCCTTTGGAGGCAGCAAGCACGCGAAACGCGCCTCTGAGCGCCTCAGCCAGGACCCGCTGCTCCTGAGGTGTGAGGTTGACGGACGGGAGGAGATCGTCGCGATCAACGGGATCATCGACCGACTGGACGTGAGGATTGAGGGCGAACGAACGGCATATCGCGTGCTGGATTACAAGACAGGGGCCATCCCACAACCGAAGGAGATAAGGGAGGGCACTTCGCTCCAGCTGCCGATCTACGTGGCTGCGATACGGCAGATACTTGGGTCTGACGCCACGGCCGGCTACTACATTCTCTCGGAAACGAGGAAGATGGGGATAAAGGACTACGTCAAGCAACAGACGCTTGACACTGCCGTTGAGAACCTCGGTCGCGTGGTGTCGGACATCTTGAGAGGAGTCCTTGCGGGCGATTTTGCGCCTCGGCCCCTGAATGACAATGTCCGATTGTGTTCCTACTGCGATTTCCGGGCTACATGCAGAATGACCTGCGTTGGGTCAGGCAGGGTGTAAGTCATGACTCGTATGGGGACGAATAGCAGATACACGCGGATGCTTGAGACCCTCACGCCCAGCCAGAAGGAAGCGGTAGTTTCTCCTGACAACGTGGTGCTTCGGGCCGCCGCTGGGTCCGGCAAAACTACCGTCCTGGTAGCCAGATTCATCGAATCGTTCAGGACTGAACTCGAACGCGAGAGCGACCGGTCAGTCGCCGAAAACCTATCATCAGTCGTGGGCATAACGTTTACAGAGAAGGCGGCCGCCGAGATGAAGGACAGGATACGCTCTCTCTTGATTGATTGGCTACAGACCGGACCCGCACGGGCCCAACTTGCAGGCGCGTGGCGGCAGGCGCGGGATGCTATGGCGCAATGTAACATCGGGACAATCCATTCGTTCTGCGCCTCGGTCCTGCGGAGATTCCCGCTCGAGGCAGGCCTTGACCCCGAGTTCGTGATTCTGGATGAAACCGAGAGCTACTTGATGCGCCGCGAGGCTGTCGAGTCGTTGTTTCTGGACCGGGGACAGGCCGAGAACCGTGCAGAACCCGACTCCCCGTTCGCGGTCTATCCTCGCCATAAAGCCATTCAGCTGATCCTGCCCCTGGTGGAGCAGTTCGAGACGCTTCGTTCCCACCTCGCGCTTTATGCAGAGGCGCCCGAGGAGAGGCTCGTTCAGGGGGTCCAAGAGCTCTTGAACCGCTCCGGGCAGAAGTCTGCCCCAGACAAACGCAATCCTGTCACCTATGACCTGCTTCTGGAGGCCGCTCGGCTCAAGCTCCTTGCCCAGGGTGCGCTGCTGGCGCACTCAACCTACACGACCCGAAAACAGAAGCTATCGCTGCTCGATTTTGAGGACCTCCAGACCTTACTTCTAAGGCTCTTGGCGCACCCGGACGGAGCCATCCTGGACCGGCTCAGAGCCGAGTTCGCAACGATTATGATCGACGAGTTCCAGGACACCGACCGGTTCCAGTGGGAGCTGGCTCGGATGCTCTCAAGCACTGCCGACGGCGTCATCAGAGCGGGCAAGCTATTCGTCGTGGGCGACGAGATGCAATCGATATACGCGTTCAGAGGGGCAAATCTGAAAGCCTTCAGCGACACGACCGCGGAAATCGAAGGATGCGGCGGGGCGAGAGTCCAGATGCGAGAGAACTTCCGCTCGCTTCCTAACATAATAGGATTCATCAACCTTGTGTTCGCCGACGACAGCGAGACGCAAGACCTGCCCAGCGCCTCAATGCTGGCTCGGCGCACGCCTGAGCCACCGGACCATACAGGCACGGTCGAGTTGCTCTTTCCGAAGCCCGAGGGGCTCAGGAAGGACAACGTCAGGGTCGAGGCGGAGCTCCTGGCCCGGCGAATCGCAGCGATGGTTGAGGGGAACAGCGCTCTGAACAAGGCCATCTTTGATGAAACTACGCGGGAACTGAGGCCATGCCGCTACGACGACATCGCGCTGCTGATACACAGGCGCACGCACCTGGGCACGTATCAGGACGCGCTGAGGCGCAGTGGCATCCCGTTCTTGATTTCAGGCGGCCTGGGCTTCTACGAGCGTCAGGAGATCAAGGATATCTCTTGTCTTCTGGAGGTTCTTCTTGACCCACGCGACGATATCGCCTTGGTGGAGCTTCTGCGCAGCCCATTCTTTTCGGTCAGCGACGAGGCACTGTTTTGGCTGTCGGCGGTCCCAGGTAGGGCGGAAGGGGATGGGAGGTTGTGGGAACGGCTTAGGTCGCTCGCCCAGCGCGGCGCCGCGTCAGTCGCCCCATGGGACGCGCCGGCCCTGGACGAACTCGATGAGGAAGCGCTACCCCTCGCCTACGACCTTATTCGCGAGGCATCGCGTCGAGCCGCGACGGGCGGGCCCGGCGCCGTCATCCGCTTTATGCTAAGTCGAACTGGGGCCCTTGCGGCCTACGCTGCCGGGCCGGACGGGGCGCAGTGCGTGGCGAACCTGGAGAAGATCGATGACATCCTTAGTGCGTGGGATCGGAGGGGTTATCGCTCCCCTGGGCCCGTCATTCGGCTTCTCGAGAGGCTCTCGACCGAAGGCGTCAGGGAGGCGGAGGCTCGCCCCGACCTTGAGGCCGGGGAGGGTGTCAAGATCATGACAATCCATGTTGCAAAAGGGCTTGAGTTTCCTATCGTTATCGTTGTCGATGTTTTCGCCAAGCCGCATTGGGGTGGGAGCGAGCCGGTTTACATCGACCCGGAATTCGGCCTGGGACTGAGGGTTCCAGATGCCGCCGCTTGGGGTAACCAGGTCAACACGCAATTGCGCGACGCCATAAAACCGCGCCTCAAGAAAGCGGCGTCCGACGAACAGAGAAGGCTATGGTACGTAGCGTGTACCCGCGCAAGAGATCATCTCTTGCTTAGCGGAACCGCCGAGAATAAACCCAATCGTTCATTGGGATCGAGAGTGCTGAAACTACTTGACGTGACGTCTGATTCGGTCGGCAGGGAGGCCACGCGTGTCCAAATCGAAAGCCTTGACAGCCCAGTGGCGTTGTTCAGCTGCAAGGAACAGATACCCCGCGAGGCGATTGCGGGAGCGGGCCCGCGCGGGACCATCGAGCGGCTCCATGCTGCGGCAAGTGCACTCGGCCCGGGGACAACTAATAGGCCCCGCCCCGTCGAGCCACAACTGCGATTTGTGCTCAGGTGCAGTCCGGTGGACTTCGCGCCGGAGGTCTCGCCGAGCGATCTGGACAGCTATTGGTCATGCCCCAGGCGCTATCTGCTCGACCGCATCCTTAGCCCGGTCTTGACGACTGATGAGGCCCCACTTGTGGGTGATTCTCAGCAAGACGAGACACAGGGCGCCGAATTCGGGACCCTCGTCCACGAAGTCTTTCAGCAGTTGGATGTCGCGGATGATACTGAAGACGTCCGCATCCTGGCCTCACTTGCAGAGACTCCCGAGGACTCTGCCGTCCGGGATGTTCTCCGGGGCTTTCTTTCAACGTTTCGCGCTTCGCGCCTGGCAGAGGCGCTCCGGGCAGCGCGCCGGGTGCGGCGCGAGGTCCCGTTTGTTCTTCGGCGTGAGGCCGGCATCCTTCGCGGAAAGATTGACCTGCTCTACGAGGACAAATCTGGGCACATGTGCGTCGTTGACTACAAGACCGACCGGGACTCAACCGGGATAGTCGAGCGGTACAAGGCGCAGATGGCGGCCTATGCCCTCGCAGTTTCCTCGCTTTATGCCTTGCCGCCTGATGGCGTCTCGGTCAGCATCTACTTGGCCAGGACAGGCCAACTTCTCCCGCTTTCGATAGACGCAGATGCTAGCGTATGGGTCACGTCGCTAATGGATGAGATCTGCGCTGCCCTTGAATGTGCTCACGAACGACCATGTTTCGACTGCTTCGAGGAGCGGCCCGCGGCGTGTAAGGACTGCTATCCTGCCACGGAACTTGCTTGTCTTAGATTCAGGGGCGCTCTGGCATCTGAATAAGCACTTTTAGGGCGCCAGACCTCGCCCGTTCAAATGCGCTCGACCACTCCGACGAACTCATGGCCTGGCACGCCGTGAAAGCCCATGTAGCCCTTCAGTATCTCAAGGTCCGTGCTGCAAATACCCGCGTGGGTCACCCGAACCAGTGCCTCGCCAGGTGCTGGCATGGGCCGGGCTCGATCGACCAGGGATAGCTGCTTTCCGTCGAACCATAGCGCTTTCATTTACTCAGCCTCGTTATTTGAATCAATGACTCAATGCGGCGAAGCAGCCTCGCCCCGGGTAACCACTAGAGCAGCTCATTGCCGTAGTAGGCCCTCCTGGCGATCAGTCCGGCTGGTATCTCAGCTAAAAAGGGCGACTCTGGATTCACGGTCGTTCGGCCGAATATCATGCGCCTGAATGCTCTGGTGAGGATGAGTCTCTTTCTCGCGCGGGTCATACCCACATACAGAAGGCGCCGCTCCTCCTCAAACCGCTCCTTCGTCTTGACGGAGTAGTGTGGCAATAAGCCCCTTTCAAGGCCGATCACGAAGACCACGTCGAATTCAAGCCCCTTGGCGCTGTGAAGCGTCAAAAGCGACACGGGACTCTCCCGCTCGTCAAAGTCATCCAGCTCGGTGAGCAGTGCGACGTGATGGGCGAAATCCTCCACGCTCGCACCCGGATGCTTCTTTTCAAACGCCTGGGCTGCGGTTGCGAGCTCCTTGACGTTCTCGGCCCGTGTCTTCTCACCGCCCTCCTGGCTCTCGAGCAGGTACTCCAGATAGCCCGTCTCCTGGAGCAGGTGGTTGATGAACCCACCCGGACACTGCTTCGGTCTACCGGCAATCTCACTGAGCGAGGCTACCAGAGCGTGAATTGAGGTCAGCTTTCGGCGCAACGTAGGTCTTACCGCATCGGAATCCTTCAGGCGGCCAACAGCGGTGAAGAGGGAGCACCCCGCGTCGTGCGCCTCGCCCGTAATGAGTCTGAGCGAGACCTTACCGATCCCGCGTGGGGGCACGTTGATGACCCGCGCGAGCGCTACGTCATCGTTTGGGTTGACTGAGACCTTGAGGTACGCTATGATATCCCTCACCTCTTTGCGCTCGTAGAACCGCAGGCCGCGGACAATCGTGTATGGTATCCCGCGCCGGATTAGAACGTCCTCAACGGCTCTCGATTGCGCGTTCGTCCGATAGAAGACCGCAATCGTAGAGAAATCGGCACCATTGGCCCTTCGGAGCTTCTGTATCTCCTCGCAGACGAACTCCGCCTCGGCCTGCTCGGTCCCGCACGTGCAGAACTCCGCCCGCTCGCCGGCGATGTTCTCGGTAAAAAGCTCCTTCTTCCTCCTACCGAGGTTCTTTGCGATCAACGAGCACGCCGTCGCAAGGATACTCTTCGTAGAGCGGTAATTCTGGTCAAGGTGTATCAACTTCGCGTCCGGGAAATCCCTCTCGAAATCGAGTATGTTCCGCAGGTCGGCGCCTCGAAAAGCGTAGATCGACTGGTCATCGTCGCCGACTACGAAGAGGTTTTTGTGCTTCCCGACGAGCCGTTTCATCAGCTCGTATTGGACGCGGTTAGTGTCCTGAAACTCATCGACCATGCAATACTCAAACCTGTCCTGATAGACGGAGAGGACCTCCTGATTCTCCTCGAGTAGCCGCAGGGCGAGGGCCAGAAGGTCGTCAAAATCCACCGCGTTCGATGCGGCGGTCCGTATCAGGTATCGCTCGTAAACGCGAGCGAATCTGGACATGCCGTCGCTTGCAAGCCGAGCCTCGAGTTCCTCTGGCTCCAGGCCATTGAGCTTGGCGTAGGAGACCCACCGGCGCGCCACCTTGAGGCTCTCGGCGCTGCGTTCGAGGCCAAGGTCCTTGATGCAACTGGACAGAAGCTGCCTCCTGTCATCGTCGTCGTAGATTGAGAAGCCTCGTCGGTAGGGCTGCCGGCCCGCGATTGGTTTCAGCTTCTCTACGTGCACCCTCAGAATGCGAGCGCAGAGGGAGTGAAAAGTGCAAAGCCAGACTGCCTCCGCGGCGCTGCCGACCATGTCGATAGTACGGCTTCTCATGTCGCCAGCGGCCTTGTTGGTGAATGTAACCGCCAGGATGCGTCTGGGCGAGATGCCTCCGTCTAAAAGGTATGCGATTCGGTGGACGATGGCTTTGGTCTTCCCGCTGCCGGCGCCGGCCAGGACGAGGACGGGGCCTTCGGTCTCCAGCACCGCCTCCACCTGGCGGGGATTCAATCCCTCAAGAACGTCCATTACAGACGGATCTTGATGGGGTCGGGCGGGGGTTCGGGCGGACCAAAGACGAAGGCTTTCTCAAGTGCGTCCGCTGTCTTCGGTCCAATGCCCGGTATCGACCGGAGCTGGTCCGAGGAGATGCGCCCGCCTTTTGCCTCTCTGAACTCAATCAGCGAGGCCGACAGTCTGGCGCCTATGCCGGGCACTGCCCTCAGAACGTAATCCGGAGCGGTGTCGAAGCTCGATCGAACCGCAAACTGGTTGAAAAGCTCCAGGCTTGCCCGGTCATATCGGGTTTGACCGAGTGGCCATTGCGCGTTGCCCAGCCATTGGTCACGGAACAAAAAAAGGCTCGCGTTCTGCGCTTGAAACGACACAAAGCCGCGATCGGTGGAGACGCTCTCAACGTCACCGGCTCTCGATGCCAGAACCGCGAGGAATATCGCCGCCAGCACGATCAGAGCCCACTCACTCGAATGCCGCTTCTGTTTCAACAAAACCTCCTTCTGTAAGCCAACGCAAGCCACAATAGTGCCATGCGCGTAACCAGTCAAGGATGGAGGCTAACGCCTGAGCCGGTTGCTGTAAATGCTGTGGTCTGATTGCGTAGGATGATACGTGAAATGACGCGCGAGTGGATCTGTTTGCGACATCGCCATTGAAGGCGGCGTGTCCAGGATTTGTTGACAGCGCGGAGGATTTGGCGGATATTAGGATGTGGGGAGGATGTCATGGGTCAACACTTGTAGGAGAGTTCAGAGATGCTAGAGGTTGAGGAAGCACTTAACCAGGTTGTGGAGGAGAAGCATAGGCTGGCCGATCTGGACCTGGTGCACGTGTTGGCGGAGCCGCAGGAGCTGCCAGCGCTTCCGGCAATTGCGGTCCGAGTGATGCGGATAACAGCCGATTCCAAAGGGACGCTCCCGGAGCTCACGAGAGTCATCGAGGCGGACGAGGCGCTTGCATCCAAGATACTCAGGTTCTCAAACTCCGCGCTCTACGGGCGCGGCGGGACAATCTCGACACTGACGCGGGCGATCACTGCCTTGGGCTTTTTGACGGTGCGGTGGCTCGTGGTGACCGCCTCAGCGCACACCTTATTCCGCAAAGACGCCAAACGTAACTACGACCACAAGGTGCTTTGGGAGCATTCGCTCAAGTGTGCCATCGGTTCTCGGCTGCTAGCGAAGCGGGTTAGCCTTGGGAGAATTCAAGTTGATGAGGCCTTCGTGGCAGGCCTTTTGCACGACATCGGCAAGCTCGCCATTCTAGACAAGATGCCGGGATACATATCGCGTTTCTACGAGTGGTGCGAGGTGCTTTCGCTCGAGTTCTTTGAGGTTGAGCGGGACGTTATTGGGACAGACCACAGCGAGGTGTCCCGGCACATCTTCAAGCATTGGAACTTCCCCCCTTCGCTTTCAGATGCCGTCGCCAATCATCATTCACCCGAATCGGCCAAAGAGAACAAGGTCCTGGCTCAGGTTCTTTTCACGACGGACAGATTCTTCCCTGTGAGAGAACGTCACGGCGAGTTGTTCACCAGCGAGGAGCTCGCGGAGCTGCCGTTGATACTTGAGCACAACGTAAGCGAGAAAGACGTCGCGGAGCTGAGAGACAAGACCGAGGAGCTCTACTTGGAGATTGCCGACGTGCTGGGCGCATGAGCCGCCCCTACGGACTGCAATCGGGTAGGAACAGGCGCCGGGCGTTTTCTGCAGTAATTCGGCCAATCTGCTCGGACGTTGTGTTGCGGATTCTCGCCAATTCCTCTACCACGTGAACCAAGAATGACGGCTCGTTTCGGTTGCCGCGCATCGGCGCTGGCGCGAGGAACGGTGCGTCGGTCTCGACGAGCAGCCGAGCGTCTGGGACGGCCGCGGCGCATTCGCGGACTTGGCGTGCGCCTTTGAACGTTACGATGCCTGAGAAAGAGACATAGAACCCGAGCTCGACGGCTTCGAGGGCCTCCCTCGGAGTCCCGGTGAAACAGTGAAACACGCCGCCAACTGCCGGTGCATTGTTCTCACTTAGGGCTCTGCGGGTGTCCTCAAAAGCGTCCCTCATGTGGACGACGAGCGGCAGCTTCTGCTCCACGGCGAGCTCGATATGCCTTGTAAAGGACGCAATCTGCACGTCGCGCGGAGAGATCAGGTGAAAGAAGTCGAGGCCCGTCTCACCGATCGCCACGACCGTGTCCCGATTCTCCTCCACGATGGTCTGAAGCGACCTCTCGAAATCACGGGGCGCATCCTTTGCGTCGTGCGGAGAGACGCCAACGGATGCCCATAGGTTCTCGGAACGTTCAGCTATCCCGACCGCCTTCAGGCTGTGCTCGACGGTGTATCCGACGACGTTGATCCCGATGACCGAGGCATCTTGAGCCCGTTTGAGCACCGCGACCAGGTCTTCGTCGAATTGAGGCGCCGTAAGGTGGCAGTGCGAGTCAATCAGGCCATGATACTTCGGCATCGCGGAGGTATTGGGCGGCTTGTTCAGGCGGGGTCGGATTGATGTAGAAGCCAGTTCCCCACTCAAAACCTGCAACCTTTGTGAGCCTGGGCATAATCTCGATGTGCCAGTGAAAGTCGAGATCGAGCGTCTGCCAGTAGCGAGGGTGCCGAGCCCTGCTTTTGACGTTCGGCGCGTTGTGCAACACGAAGTTGTAGGGCGGCGATGAGAGCGCGACCGCAATGCGCTTCAAAGTATCCCTGAGAACCAGTGCGAGCTCGTGAAGCAGCTTGTCTGAGGCGCGGGAGAAGTGAGCAGCGTGGGTCCGGGGGAATATCCAGGTCTCAAACGGGAATCGTGAGGCAAACGGGCATAGCACGACGAAGTGGTCGTTGACCGATACGATTCTCTCGTGGTCCTTGATCTCCTGGTAGAGAATGTCACAGAAGAGGCATCGCTCCTTGTCATAGAAGTGGCTTTGGGCGGACGCAAGCTCCTGTTTGACAGCTCGCGGCGTTATCGGAGTTGCGATCAGCTGCGTATGCGGATGTTCAAGGGTCGCGCCTGCCGCGGACCCGAAGTTCTTGAAAATAAGGACATACCGAAGTCTGAAGTCGTTGACTAGGTCCAGTATCCTTGCCTTATAGGTGGAAAGCACAGCCTCCAGTTGCGGAATTGGCATGTCGCCCATCTCGAGGTCATGGTCAGGCGTCTCGATGATGACTTCGTGGGCTCCTATCCCGTTCATGACGTCGAAAAGTCCCCGGGCTTGCCGACCCAGGTCGCCTTCAATGGCGAGTGCGGGGAACTTGTTCGGGACCACGCGCGTCCACCAGCCAGGGGTGTTGGGTCGGCGCCCATCGTGCGGCAGGGCGTATATCTCCGGCGGCGTTTTGTCTTCGTTGCCCGCGCAAAACGGACAGAAACCGCCCGACCTCTTAGGCTCCTTTTTTGCCGAATGGAAGTCCATTGGCCGCCTGGCCCTCTCCGTGGCAATGATAACCCAACGTCTTACAATGGGACTTTTTCTTAGCTCAGGCATCAGTCTCCTCCGGTCAAACGCGAATACGTGGTCACGGTGATCTCATTTGAGTCGGTGATGTCGCGCGTCGAGCCGAGCGCGTCGTGGTGGCGGCGAGCCGCCGCACCCGTAGCCTGGGTCGAGGGTGGTGGGGCCACACCCATACTCTGGGCCGAGGCGCCGCGTTCGCGTCGCTTCGGCAATGAAGGAGACCTCCCCTGCATGGGGGTCGTGCGCTGCATCGGTTCAATCCAGCCTCACCTCCGCCGTCGCGATGTTGGAGGTTATGATCTCCTCGTCTGCTGGTGGGGCGTTCACGTCAATGTAGGTCGTATGGACGGAATAACGTATCCTGTCCATCGACGGCAGCACAATGGGAACATACTGGAACGAGTAGCGGAAAGTCTCCTGCGGCTGAAACTCGTGATAGACCTGATAAGACGCCGAGAGCCACACCGGCTCCTCGTCATCCACTCCGAGGCACTCTATCTTGAGATGCAGCATCGCGTCGTTTCTTATGATGCGCAGGTTGTCGAACTCTATCTCGACCTCGACCGCACCTCCCTCCTTCGCCTGCGCCTCAACCCGCGCCTCATAAGGCATGGGGATGCCCTCGAGACGCCATCTGCCCACAGCTTTCTCCGTTGTAAACCATAAATGCCCCGACGTAGTCAGGCTTATGATCTTGGATGGAGGCGTCATTGACACACCGCTGTAAAGCTCCGTGCCCATTGACGGGGGGATCTCCCGGATTTGCACCGGCTCGTTCTCGTGAAAGGACCAGTATGCTAGAAGTAAATGCTCCAGGTTGTTCGTGGATTTCCCCAGAAGCCACATGCCCTGCCAACTGACGACGGTTGTCCCGACAGCGATTCCCTCAGCCCAGTCTACCATGTGATAGCTGCGTGTAGTGGCGTCTATCTGGAGCAAACCAGGATTGTATCTCCAGAAGTGCACCCAGAAGTAGGAGTTGGTGCCCTGTGGGTCGAGCACATCAACTGACACAGGTAGGTCCCAGAATCCGACCCCTGTAAGCTCGATTATCCTAAGTGGTGCCCACGACTGCATTGCCAGATAATCGCCCGAAACAGCACATCTCATCTCCCCTCCTCCACCACCATCCAGGTGGCCCACAAACTCGACCTCATCGCACGAGGGCTCGCAGTATGAGGCGAACGAGGCGGCATAGTAGTCAAGTGGGTCCCCGCCGACAAGCAGGAAATCCAGCCCACGCCAAGACACTACGTCTATTGACCAGCCACAGTACAGCCAAATCCACGAGCCGGACGTGACGCGGGGTTCATGATACCCATCTTCATCAATGTACATCGCACCTGGATAAAGCCAGGACCAGAACTTCAGCCACACCTTGCCGTCAGGGCCATGCGCGATATCGGAGCATTTCCCATTTGGTAGATTTACCAAATGCCAATCGTGCCCATCAAACCAGCACGCTATCGTCTGGTCAACGTCCGTCTTCTCAAAGATGGCCAGTGGAACCTCATCCCCGAGGATTCCTGCACCAACCGAGGTTAAGCCACGCTCTGCCTCGGGCAGGCCCGGCGTTTCACCGCAAGCCCAGTAATCGACATCTTGTGCCGTCGCGAGATAGCTGACAAACAGGAAAACGCCAATGACTGCCATCATGATGATATGCGCAATGCGCATTGTCCGAATACCTCCCTCTTTTGATGCATTCATGTTACTTAGCTACCTGTAGCGGCAGCAGCGCCAACGGTTGCGACTGGCCGCAGGCCTCGCATTGACCATCATTTGGGTTCCACGTCTCATCACAACCTCCCTCTCGGCAGAAGGTGAAGAACGTCTCTTGGAGGTCATTGGCCAGCATGCCCCAGTAGTCCACCCCATACAGGTTAACCATGACGTCGAACTCGAAAAGGAAACTTCCCCAAGGAAACTGCTGAACAATGGGCGTCTCGAAGATCCTATCGGGATTCGAGGCGTCGAAAAGCTCACGTGGCAGATCGCTGGTGTGCTGAAGGGCAGCATAGCCCAAATAATAATCCCACAAGAACGTATTCCCTGCCCACCAGTTCTGCGCCTCTTTGGTGTAGAGCCCATAATGAAACCTCCGGCGAGTGGGGCATTTCTCGTTAGCATTTACCCAGAGCCAACACCTAGTTGTTTCGTCCTCGGTTAAATCATCAGACCACCTCGTAGGGACCCACTTCCCGGCCACCGAACTCCCCACCCACCGGTATCTTCCGCATCCATTATACCAACATATCTTCCCGCACTTGTTCCTGATCTTGTCTTTAACGAACCAAGCCATGTAACACTCGTCACTCCATGCGCCCCATTCAAAGAATATACCTGGATCGTCACATTCCGTCCCAAATTCTAGGTCGCGCCAACCAGATTGGCCCATGAAGTGGAAGCTGAACTGCGGCTGGCCGCAGTATCCCTGACAGAACTTGCCCTCCTCCGCTGCGACCAGCCGATGAACCCAGTCTTGATTCATCTCCTCGGAAGACCACCTCCAGCCTGAATGCGGGTCCCACGCAGCGTGACAATACCATTCTTCGGCAAAACACTGCTTCTGCATACAATCGCAGCAACGTGCACACATTTGGGCGTTCGTCGCTGCATCTTCACTCCCGTCCTGGCAAACATAGCAGTGATCGATGCAGTATTTCCGGGCCATCATGCACATGTTAAGAACCCCCACGAAACGGTCATCCTTCGGCTCTTCGCAGAACAACTCTCCTTGCCCCCAAGGGATCTCCTCACAAAGTGTTGAAACCGGACCCACGCCAAGAACATAAAACCTGGTCGTGCCCTGTGGGTCGGTATAGTTCGCCGGATTATTCGCGACGTAGGCGAAGGAGGTTGTCCAGGGGGTGTCGCTGCGCTTGAGGGCTTCGCGGGAGAGGAAGCGGCCCTGGTCGGGCGCGTAGTGGCGGGCGCGATAGTAATACATATCAGCGTCGGCGTCCCACTCACGCGAGGTGTAGCGGAAGGGGATGCTGACGGCGCCTGTTATCGTGCTCTCGGTTGTCTTGCCCCACGCGTCATACGAATATGTGGTCAGAACACGAAGACCTGACATCAGCTCGTACGCCTTATCTGATGTCTCTTCAGGATCTCGACGAGTGGTGAAACATCTTTCTGGATAATGGGCAGGTCAACGACGATATTCCCCAGCCTCTCTGATTCGTAGATGCCCCAGATTATATGCAAAGCCTCTCTTGCGTCTTGGCCGCTCGACCGGTTCCGCTTCTTGCCGGCGATGACCTCCACCATATCCTCAGCTATCGAAAGGTAAGAGCTCCTATAAGACTTAGGGAGCGGGAACTCTTGAGGCGCAAGTTCACGAAAGCCATCAAAGCTCGGGGACTCTGCTCCTATCCAAAGGTCGTTAATGCCGTTACCGACAGCTATCTTGCCGTTTGTGCCCCAAAACTCCAGCGCAAAATGGAAGTAGCCTCTTCTGCCGCCAACCTCAACACTGGCCAATATCCCACTTTCAAGCAATAGCGTCGCCGTGGCAGAATCCTCGATAGGAAGTGTTGTGTTGCGCTGAACGAAACCCACGACGGATGTGACCTCGCCAGCGAAGTAGCGTATGAGATCGAAGAGGTGCGTCCCATCGTGAAGCAGCGGACCGCCGCCCACTAGTGACAGGTCGCTCTTCCAGCTCTTTTCGTCCGGGACGCCACAGAGCATTTCACCCCTTATACTCCTCAAGGCGCCGATGGCGCCATCATCAATGAGCTGTTTGGCGGCAAGGAATCGCTGGTCCCAGCGTCGCTCGTGGTTTATCATCAACACAACACCGTTGTTTTCACATTCGCCTATCATCTCGTCCGCGTCAGCAAGCGAAAGCGCGATGGGCTTCTCGCAGAGTATCCCCTTGAGGCCGGAGTTGGCCGCCTCGATGACTATGTCCTTGTGCGTGCTTGTCCAGGATGCGACCGACACAATGTCCGGCTTCTCCTTGGCCAGGAGCTCTCGATAATCGAGATAAAGACGAGTGACGCCCCAGTCAGCCCTGAACTGCGCGAGCCGATCGGGGTCTATGTCGCAGGCACAGACCACCTCGGTGGCATTGCATCCGGCAAATGCGCCGGCGTGCGTGCAAGGCTTTCGCCTGTAGGGGTCCCACCGAAGGAGAGACCCAATCCGTCCGCAGCCGATGATTCCTACTCTGAGCTTGTGCATGATTTCCTATTCGATGTCGAGCATCGTTGTGTTGAAGGCCTCAGTAACCGGGATCGAAATCGGTCACGCGATAAAGCATCCAGAGTGCCTTCGCCTCAGAGGGCGCATTTGCCGGGCGACGTTTGCTCAGGTGCAGCGTGGCTCTCGCCGCCTTGAGTGGTTTGCCTAGAACAAAACCTCTCTGACCCACGAACCGATCCATGCGCCCCACGTATTCGCCGAGAAGCCTGAAGCGCAAAGAGACCGTCGCCTCGTCGTCCTCAATCTCGATCTGGAG
>CAYZPW010000010.1:41645-51969 GCA_964480475.1 uncultured bacterium
GCCACCAGAACTGCGGCCAAGACAATCAGAAATCGCTTCATCTACTCATCCACCCACCAGCCAGAGATCTCCTCAAGCCGCCTCTTGACCTCAATCTCGGCTGAGAGCAATGACTGCGCCTCGGAAAAGACTTTCTCATCCACCTTGAGTTCTTCGCATTTCTTGAGGGTCTTGCTGGCCTCATCGGATTTGCCCTGCTGAAGCTTGAGATCGGCCAGCAGGCAGCAGACTTGATACAGAAGAGGGGACTTCTCGCATCCCTGCATCACGTGCTCGAGAATCGCTACGGCGTCATCCTTTTGACCCAGCGCTGCGCAGCATTTGGCTTTCTCCAATTGGGCGCCTATTGCGAGGTAGGACGCGCAATCGAGCGCCTCGAGCTTATACTGGGGCTCACTAGATACTTCCGCAGAATCAACGACCGCGGGACGCCCAAGCTTCCGGTGCTGAAGATTGAGCTGAATGTATCGGTCGAAAGCCTCCCGCGCGCGAGTGTACTGCTTTTGAGCAAAGAGCGCGAGGCCGGCCCGAAAATCAAGACACAACAGGAATCTCGTCTCCGAGTAATCAGGCGGCAGCTGCCGGTAGTGTCCCAGCGCCTCCTCGGCCTTTTCTTGCCTGAACAGAAGGTCAATCAGACGATACCTAGCGGTAAAAGATACCTCATCTGCCTTGCCGAAAGCCACTTTCTCGAGCTCAGATACCGCCTTTTCACCAGACCCCTCGAAGTAGGATTGAAGCGCCAGCAGGAGCCTTATCCTCCGCCGATCCTCGGGGCTTAGATACTTCTCCTCGGTCGCCTTGAGTAACGAGGCGCTGCGCCCGTAACCCATAAGGCCGAAGTAAATCTGGCCTGCCAGGAACCTGGCCCGAGAAAGCGACGAACGTTTTCTTATCTCGCCCTGCCGTTCCTCAAACGTAATCGCCGCATCGAAATACTCCTCCTCCTCAAGATACAACTTAAGAAGGCCCAGTATCGCGTCGTCCCTGACATCAAGCACCTCGTTTATGAACCTATTGTCCTCGTAGTTCGCAAAGAACCAGTCCACATACTCAAGTGAGGCCCCGAAGTTGCCCTGCCCAAGAAAGTGCTTCGACAAACGAATTGAGGCGACCATCGCCTGATCGGTGTAGGGCGATTCATTGACTATCTGCTTATACAGCGACACGAAGCCGTCCTCCGTGAGCTTCTTGCCGGTATTCTGCTCGAGGGTGGCTAACCGCAATAACGCCTCGACCCTCGTCTTCGGCTTCTTGGACTTTGAGACCACGTCCAGGACGGCCGATGCGCCCTTCAGGTCATCGAGAGCCGTGAGACTGGCGGAAAGAGCGAGCATCGCCTCGTCATAGCGCGAGTCCCCCGGAAAGATATTTACGAGACGATGCAGCTGTTCGACGGCCTGCTTGTGCTCACCGAGAGCGCTGTAGGCCTTGCCGCGATTGAAAAGCACGTCGGCGTCCATCAGGCACCGCTGGCGATTGCGCTTGCAGGCAAGCAGATACCACTTGACGGCCAGGTCATGCTTCTCAAGGAGCTCGCTGATCCTTGCAATCCTGAACGTCGAATCCTCAACTCTGTTTGCAGGCCGCCGATAGTACTCTATCACCTTGTAGTATCTCTTCTGCGCCTCGAGATACTTCTGTGCCGTTTCCAGAATCAGACCGAGGTGATACTCCGATTCAGGAGCAAAAGGGCTGTTCGGGAAGCGCTTCAAGAGGGCCGCGAACCTCGGCTCTGCCTCGAAATAGTCGCCCGACTCAAACAGGGCAAGCCCCCACAAGAACGAAACCTCCTCCATGAGCGGCGACTTTTCAAAAGACTTCTCAAAGCTCTTGAACTTCTCGATCGCATCATGCCGAAGCTCCTCAGATTCAATCGCTCTGGCCGCAGTCAAGAATGCCTTCCCCGTAAGCAGCGTCGCCTCGGGCCAGAGGCGCTTGGCCTCCTTGTCCGTCAGCACCGTCTCAAAAAGGTCCGCCGCCTCGAGATACAGACCATTTGCCAGAAACCTCTTGCCCTCTGCCATGAAAGAGTCCGCATCGCTCGGAGCACCTTCACTTTGGGCTGCCGCGACCGACGATATACTGGCTTCTGCGTCACTTTGTTTGGCGTCATCGTTTTGAGCGAGAACTGCGAAATCGCAGTAATAAAGGACTGCCACAAGTAGAGCTAACGAGAGCGCGAGCTTCGCGCTGGCCGCGCGCAAGAGCCGCTCAGATAACATAATCATCGCGCACAGTCGTCATTCTGCGTTTCTCGGAGCTCCCCGGGCAGGGGCGATGACCGGCCGCGATTCCCGCGAGAACACACCGGTCAGCCGTTCGCCAGAAAGCCGGGCAAACTCCTCCGTAACGCCGCGCACAGACTGAAACGGCAATACCGCAATCGTCGCCTGAGAAGCGGCTGCAAAGGGCACATCATGGCACAAGTAGGTGCGCTCGCAGAACAAGTCCGATGTCGGAATGCAGCCGACCAAGGGGCTCGGCGCCAAGATTAGGAGGCCCATGAAAGAGGCTCTAGCTTGGTTCGCCCTTGCCATTGTTTCCCTCTTTCTTGGGCCGTCTGAGGCCTCTGTGCTTCTCAATCTCCTGGACAAACGTGTCCCATTCCCGACACTGCGGACACCGCCAGTGTATCTGAGTGTCCTTGAACCCGCACTTGCCGCAGAAATAGTAGATGGATTGCAGCTCGGGCAGAGCGCTCATCCTCTGGAGCACCCTCAATGCCTCGTCCGGCCTGCCCTCCTTCAGATAGACCTGCGATAGCTTCTGATACCCAACGGTCGATGTACAAGAGAGCTCCAGTATCTTCTCGTATTCCTCCTTAGCCTTGTCAAGCTGCCCCGTGTCGAAGTAGTAATCGCCAAGCGACAGACGTGTATTGATGTCGTCAGGGTTCTCGGCCAGAACCTTCTCATAAACACCCTTTATGTTTCTAACAGAATCCTGTTTGAGATAGACCTGCCGCAGCCGGTCGAATAGAAGAAACGCCAGGTGCGGGAACTTGCCGACCGCCTCTTCCCAGACGTGCTCGGCCTTCTTGAAATCTCCCTGTGCAAGATAGACGTCGCCCAAATACATTGGCACCGAAATGCAAGTCGGGTCCGTCTGCTTGGCCTTCTGCAAGAGGGATATCGCCTCCTTGGGCCGCTTGCTCCGCATCGCCTCCGAGCGCGCCACCTCGGTCAGAAGGTAGGCAAGCAGCCTGGAGCTCTTTTTTTTGGTTCTCTTGTCCAGCTCAATCTGGCACTCGTAGGCCGCCTGCCAATCCCTCATCTCCTCGTGAATGCGCTCCAGGCTCTCGTAGCTCTGCGTGTGGTCCGGGTCCTCTTTGATCGCCTTGTTGAATGCTACCGACGCCCTGTCCAGAAGCCCGCCGCGAACGTAATCCAGGCCCAGGCTGTAAAGCGCACGAACTCGCGACTTAGGAAGCAGATTAGGCCGTATGGAAACGCTCTCGTGGATACGGATGGCCCGGTCTATGTTCCCCTGCTCGCGATGCAGATTGCCGAGGCTTATGTAGGCCGCAACGTCGTCCGTATTCTTGAGCGTCGCGTCCGTAAGCTCCTTGATGGCCTTGTCTCGTTGATCATAGATAAGAAAATCCAGGCCTCTTAGATACGAAACCTCAGGGGATGTCTCCGAAGCAGCACGCCTGCGACGCCGCCAGAGCAGATAAAGGACCACCGCCAGGACTAGAATTATCGGCAAGACAATGAAGCAGAACACGTCCCATCCAAAACTCATTCGCCAAAACTCCCGATCTGGAAGGCTGAAACATGAATTATGAAGGATGAACCATCCATTAGAGCGCTCTTCGCTTTCTCATCCTTCATCCTTCCGCCTTCACCATTCATTCTCTATTGCATCGAGCGATAACGCTCCACAACGGCTTCCCACTTATTCTGTGCCTTCAGTATCATCTCGCACACCTCGCGGACCGCGCCATCCCCACCAGGACTTGATGTGACATAATCCGCCGCCTCCCTGACCTCAAAAACAGCGTCGGCCACGGCGACCGAGACCCCAACTCGCTCCATAATCGGCAGGTCCAGAAGGTCGTCGCCAACGTAAAGCGCCTCCTCAGGCAACAGGTCGTGGGTTCGAAGGATATCATCCAAAACGGCAACCTTATTCTTCACATTCCGGTGCACAATCGTAACCTGAAGGTCACGCGCACGATGCGAAACCGCGTTGTTGTTCTTCCCAGTAATGATTCCTGTCAAAAGCCCAGCATGTTTTAGATAAGTTATCCCACTGCCGTCCCTAACATCGAACGGCAGAAGTACCTCGCCGCTGTTGCCAAAATAGAGCTTACCATTAGTCAGCACGCCGTCAACGTCCAGCAGAAGTATCTTGATTCTGGCCATCTTCTCGTTCAGCCAGTCAGGAATCATACGCCGCCTCAATCACTAGAGAACAGGTAACGTTCGAATACCAGCACGCAAAACCAACAGCATCCATGATAGGGGGCAGCTCTGGCGGTGTCAAACACGGCGGTGGGAGCTGCCGTGGTGTCTCGTTGCGGCAAGGCTCGTCTCCGCTCGAAGGTAATTGGCCGGTGTAGGGGCAGGCCACCGCGCCTGGGTCATAAGTGGATTGACGAGCATTTCGTTGTCCATTCACACAACAACGATACAGGAAATACGGCCGATTGTCAAGATCAACGCGGCGGTTTTCTTATGCGACGCGATTGTCGGAATCAGCCTGTAGGGGCGGTGTCTCAGACCCGCCCGCCTACGTGAATCCCTGCCGATACGAGGCGTCTTATGTGACCATCAATTAGAGAGGGCGTGGTCTTAAGACCTCGCCCCTACACGCCTGCAACGACCTATGACCCAGCCTCACCGTGCCTGCCCTATCTGAATTGATCGTACACAGGGCAACCGTTCGCCACAGCGCTGCCTAGTCGCTGATGCTGAACCAGAGCTCTGAGATGGGCGAGATGATCTCGAAAGTCCCACGCTTGGTGAAGGCGGCAAGTGCCTTGAAATCGCCCTGAGGGATCGCTGCTGCTGGGATGACCAGGACGGCTATTGTCTCGTCGTGGCCGGCGCTGAGGCTATACGGCACGGGGTCGAAGTCCGTTGTCCAGTTCGGATATGAATAGAACGTGGGCGAACCGTCGATGAAGATGATAACGTGCAGGTCAACGTCTATCGCCTGGTGCTGGTCGTTGGTCAGGTCAGCCATGATATTGATGATCTCGTCGGTCTCATAAACCTGCTCAAGGCTTCTCAATATGACCAGTGGAGCATTCATAAGGCCCGCCTGGCCCGCGAATGCCCCAGCATAGATGCCGACATCGCGGCCCAAGCACGGCGAATCGGCCGGCCATCCAGCAGCAGTCGTCTGGAGCCCAACATCGTCAACGAAGAACGTGTCGCCCGGCTGTGTGTAGTTCTCTTGGCTGCCACATTTGTAGAGCGTTTTGTGGCTCTCCTCGGACGTGTCAACCGCGACGGTAATCGAGGTCCTCGTGTTGGAGAGGACCTCGAAAGTCCTGGACTGACCGCCATAGATTATATGCATCGCCGTCGTATCGGGAACCAAGTCGAGCCCAACGAGCGAATCCGTGTCCCAATGCGCGTCCGTGCAGACCAACGTGTCGTAATCCGCGCCTGTAATGGACGAGACCACGCCGGTCCCTACAAGCAACGGGTCGCTCAGGATGTCAGTCGGGCCAGCAGAGACGCCCTCGTAATCCATCTCGCGATTCGATGCGACGCAGTTATGGGCAAGCGTTGGCGTCGAATGCTGGCAGAAAAGCCCAGTCTCGTTCTCGGTGATGATGTTGTACTGAAGCAAAGGAGACGAGTGAAACACACTCACGCCTCGTTCGTAATGGCCCACCACGGCGTTGTTACTCACGACGCAGCCCGAATCCCTCGTTATGACGATGCCGTCGTAGAGACTGTTGATGACCTTGTTGTTTAGGATGTAGCCATTTGAGCCGATAGTGTAAATGCCGTGCTCGAAATCCGCTATTCTGTTGTTGTGAACAAGCGGCGAGGTGTTCTCCGCCCACAGGCCAACATATCTGCCCGTCATTTTGTTGTTGTGGATGATTGGCGCCCCAGAGCCCTTCGCCATGACGCACATATACACCGCCTCGATTGTGTTATTGAATATCTGCGGCGAGGCGTTCTGCGACCTGATCCCCACGTATCGGCTTTGGATGTAATTGTTCTCGATGATAACGTCTGCGCCATTGCAGTCGATGCCGATGATGCCCTCCTCAATCGATAGACCGCATATCCTGCATCCGGGGGCCGCTTGAATGGCCACAGCGTCCGCCTCGGCGTTGATTACGGTTCTGGCTTTCCCGCTGCCCAAGACCGTAACGCCCTCAGTCAGAACTAACGCCTCGTCAAAGGTCCCCGTGCCAATTGAGACAACGTCGCCGGGCGACGCATTGTCAATTGCGGCCTGAATCGTGCGGTATTCCGATGGCACGAATAGCACTTCGGCCGAGACCATTGGCACGAAGCAGCAAAGCGCAACAACCTGAGCAATGATAAGCAAACCAAGAACCTTACGACAATTCATGGGTCTCCTCCCAAAGAACAGACAGCTTTATCACACAATGGAAGTAATCCGCGCCCTACAAGGGCGCATCCACAGCAAGATAGCAAAACAACTACGTGCATACAAGTTCTTGAACCGCTGGACCATCTGTCTGCACAGAATTGTCGCTAGAGCCTACGTCCGCTGGCTTTTCCATGTAGTTTTCTGGTTGTGTCCGCTGAATCTGACGACTACATCGATACAGGTGTTTGGCGGCTTCAGTTCGCCCATCTCCGATTAGCCGGTTGCAAGTCACTGGATTATCCGTAGATTGTATCCCAAGGGCATGATGTTTGGCTAGGTCTGGCGGCAATACTGATGCTTAGAGCGCAGAGGAGCCCGGCTTCTCGTGATACCGAGGCTGTGTCCCTGCGGCTTTTCTGGTTGATGCCGTGCTCGCCGGGTGCGACAGTTGCTATGCTCAGACTGTAACAGGAACGATGCGAAATGAAGGACCTCAGAGCCGACGCGTTAAAGATATTTGAGGCGGGACTTGCTGCTGCCGACGGTGGCGAGGCGGTCAAACGAGCTGTGAAGCGGCTCGGAAACGACGTTGTCGTCGAGTCGCTCGATTCAATTGTGCGCTTCAATCTCGACGATTTCGAGCGTGTGTTCCTGGTCGGCGGGGGCAAGGCCGGGGCGCCGATGGCCGAGGCGCTGCTCGAGGTGATTGGCAACGATAGGGTCACACAAGGGGCGATCGCGATCCCGCTTGGCAGCGACCGGCCGGACATCCCTGCTAACATCCGCGTCATCGAGGCGACTCATCCACTGCCGAGCGACGCCGCGGTCGCGGGCGCCAGGCGCATGATCGAGCTGGCGAACGATGCGACGGAGAAGGACCTCATCATCTTTGTGCTTTCCGGGGGCGCGTCCGCCATGCTGCCGCTTCCGGCGGAGGGCATCACGCTCGCGGACAAAGTCGAAACCACCAAGCAGCTCTTGGCGTCGGGCGCCACGATCGACGAGATCAACGCAATCAGGAAACACATATCGGCCATCAAAGGCGGCCAGCTCATGAACGCCGCATACCCCGCGCGGGTGCTCTCGCTCATTATGTCCGACGTGATCGGCGAGCGCCTCGAATCGGTCGGGTCGGGCCCCACCATCAGGAACACCACGACGTTCGCCGAGTGCCTCGAAATCGTGGGCCGATACCGGCTATCGAGGAAGCTGCCGAAGCCCGTGCTGAAGCGATTGAGGGACGGCGCTCTGGGCAAGTTCGCGGGGCCTGAGGACGTCCCAGAGAGCGTCTTCGAGAGGTGCGACAACGTCGTGGTTTGCAGCAACGACCTGGCGCTGATTGCTTGCCAGAAGGCAGCAGGCGAGCTTGGATACTCCACTCTGAATCTCGGCTCATACATCTTTGGCGAGGCGCGTGAGGTGGCGAAGGTCATGGTAGGGATAGGGAAGTCAGCGCAGTCGCGTGGATATCCTGTAAGCCCGCCATGCTGTATCATCTCCGGTGGCGAGTTGACCGTTACTCTCACAGGAGATGGCATCGGCGGTCGGAACCAGGAGTTCGCGCTCGCGGCTGGGTTGCACCTCCGCGGCACAGATGGCATCCTGATTTTGAGCGCCGGGACCGATGGGATCGATGGTTCAAGCGACGCGGCCGGCGCGATCGCTGACGGCGGCACGGTTCCGCGCGGGGGCTACGAGGGCATGGAGATTGCCGATTACCTCGACCGCAACGATTCGTTTTCATATCTTGACGCCATAGGCGATACGATTGTAACGGGCCGAACGGGCACAAACGTCATGGACATTCGATTGGTTTTGGTCAATGGGTAGGGGCGTATTGCATACGCCCATGCGATGATCCGGCCATACGTATTGGAGACGATGTTATGAAGAAGATTGAAGTCAGGCTTGGCGACACCACCTATCCAATACTGATCGAGGCGGGTTCATTCGATCAGATAGGCAAGCAGCTCCTTGAGCGCTTCAAGCCGGATGCTCCTGTGGCGGTCATCTCCGACGAGAACGTCGCACGCATCTACCTTGACAACATTGAAGGCGTCCTGCACGAGGCCGGCTTTGAGACTCTCGTTCACGTAATCAGGCCGGGCGAGGCGTCCAAGCGACTTGAGACTGCGTCCGAGATTTATGATTTCCTTATCGAGAATAAGACCCCACGCGGTGGCATCATCATCGGCCTGGGTGGGGGCGTCGTGGGGGACATTGCCTCATTCATTGCCTCGACTTACATGCGAGGCGTGCCCTACGTCGCCGTTCCGACGTCGCTTCTGGCGCAGGTCGATTCGAGCGTTGGCGGGAAGACCGGTCTGCACCATCGCGGCGAGAAAAACGTCATCGGGACTTTCTATCAGCCCCGGTTCGTCCTGATTGACAGCGACTGCCTATCTACGCTGCCCAGACGGGAGCTACTCGCGGGTATGGCCGAGGTCGTCAAACAAGGCGCAATACGGGACGGGGAATTCTTCTCGTTCCTGGAGAGGGATTACAGAGCAGTTCTCGACCTGAGGAGAGACTCCCTCCTTCGAGTGGTGGGCGATTGCTGCCGGCTCAAGGCCGAAGTCGTCGCCGAGGATGAGTTCGATGAACGCGCAAGGCACGTGTTGAATTATGGCCACACGATTGCCCACGCGCTGGAGGGGCTGACCGGGTTCAGGCAGTTCATGCACGGCGAGGCGGTGAGTATCGGGATAGTCGCGGCCGCGAAGGTCTCCCAGGCAATCGGCAAGTGCACCGCCGAGGATGTGCACCGACAGGAGCGCCTCCTCAGAAGCATCGGCCTCCCCACAAAGCTCGACAAGAGCTTCATTCCAAGACTACTTGACCACCTCTACGCGGACAAGAAGCGCGTGGCCGACAAGATTCAGTTTGTTGTCTGCACCGGCATCGGCTCGGCCGACATCTGGCCCGTCACCCCGGAGGAGCTTGTCAGAATCCTGTCGGCTACTTAGGCCCCTGGGAATATCGCGTTACGCCATCGCGGGTGCAGAACCAGACGTCGCCGTTAGGAGCGCTTCTCATGCGCCATATCCAATCGCAGATCGGGACATCCTGCTCAGTTAAGTTCTGCCATTCTTGCGTGGCAATATCGAACCTCGCGACGCCACGGTAGTCGGGTCGTGAGGAGTAACCGGTGCTATCCCTGCTCCTCGCTACCCAGACATGGCCATAATCGTCCGCCAATAGCGGCAAACCGAGGTCCTCAATACGGCCAGATGGCTCGTACCACCCGCCGGAGGCATTCAGCCGGCAGAGGCCCTTGTCTGTGAGAGCCCACACGTTGCCTTGGGCATCGATATCCACTGGGGCTTGCGTGTCTCCGTGATCGAAGAAGACCTTCCCACCACCAGGAAGCTCTTCCTCATAGTGAGTCCAGGCCTCACCGTCGAAGGAGCTGAGCGCCAACACGCTGCTAATGGGCCGAAAAAGAGACGTCCATCTTACCCATATGATGCCGTGTTGCTTGTCCACCATCCATATATCCGTCTTCGCGTTGCTCTCAATTAAGAGATCAAAATTGGCTTCCTCGGCCGCATGGATGCCACCATATTCTTGAGTACTTGTTGCGTCAATTACCCATACGGGGTCATCCCTGAGACGGCCTATGAAAGGATGAAACCACAACCTTCCCAGCTCATCCTCCGCGATGCTAGGAAAATAGTACCCAGGTTGGCTCGCGTTCAGAGATATGTCAGTCCATGTGCCGTCTCGATTGCACCAGAGGACGACGCTAGAACCGCCAGGACTGTAGTTCGCACACCAAGCCGTGCCCCGGGAG
>CAYZPW010000011.1:0-4933 GCA_964480475.1 uncultured bacterium
GATGCGATTGCTGAACAGGCCGCTATTATCAACGAAGTAGTTGTAGTCACACACGCCAAGCCCCGGATTGAGACATGAAAGGCCGGCGTCTGTCCCGGCCCAGACGTAACCCGCGTAGTCAACCTCAATGCTAAGCACGATGTCCGAGGCAAGACCGGTGTTGTTCTTCCGATAGCTGTGCCAATTGGTCCCGTCCGGCGCGCACGTGCAGACGCCGCGCATCGTCCCGAACCAGGGGTTCCCCTCAGGGTCAACATCTACGCAGAAGACGATATCCGAGATGAGTCCTGAATTAGTGGTTCGGAAAGTCTGCCAGACATCAGCAATCGGATCGTACGACGAGGCGCCCCACATCGTGGCCAGCCAGAAAGTCGAGCCGTCCCGAGAAACAGCAACATCGCATATCCAGTTGTCAGCCAGGCCACCGCCGCTGCTTTCGACCGTCGCGAACGTCCATCTCAAGCCCTGGGAGGGAAACCTGTTGTCGTAAACAGCCAGACCATGCTGCGTGCCGATCAGCGCCAGCTCATCGTCGCCCTCGTATGCCGCAACTGCGGTCACAGCGTTGGATATCAGTCCCCCACTTGTGTTTGACATGTTGTAGGTCGTGAAGTCCAGATCATCGTAGTCACCCTCGCCGACCGCGAACCCCTCGTCAGTGCCGAGAAACATGACGTAGTATTCATCATCGACCATGTCAATCGCTGTAATGAAGTTGCTGGGAAGCCCCGAACCGTCGCCTACCGTGTAGTGTTCCCAATCTGGCGTTGCAGGGTCCGAGTCATCGAGGATATACAGGCCTCCGCCATACGTGCCAACAAACATCAGGTCATAATAAGAATAGAAACCCAACGCGGAAACGCAGCCCCTGAACGCAAGTGGGTCCAAATACGTCGTCCAGAACGTCCCCGATGCGTCCCGCAGGCTTACGCCATAGGCAGTCGCGAAACACGCGTCGCTCCCTGAGAAACTCATGCCCCGGACGTCGTCCCAAACGAGATCGCTGTCGCCACAGGTGAATCTGGACCAGGTGTCATTCACGCGATCATAGATGTTGATTCCGCGCGGAGTTGCCAGCCAGAGAAGTGTGTCATCGTCCGGACCGACGATCATCCTGACGATGTCGTCATCCAAGAGCCCGAGCGGAGCGGTGCTAGCCCGGGTGTAAATCCGCCATTCACCGTCCTCGAGCGCCGCGAGGCCATCGTTTGTCGCGAAGAAAAGCTCCCTGCACTCGGCGAACGCCACGTCGATGACGAGGTTCGAGGGGAGACCGCTGTTTGACGTGTCCCAACAGAACCAACGCATAGCATCATCTTCCGGCATAGAGGGATCGAAGACCAATACGCCGCAGTCAGTGCCGAAGAAGACACGCTCGTCCGCGCACTGCTCGAACCCTATGCAGAAGACGTTGTCAGACGCAAAGCCGCAATTGTAGTCATTGGGGGGGTATTGCCAGCTGTTGAAATACTCCCAGTCGTCGTTGAAGTCATCGCCCACGTAGTCATACGTGGCGGAGCAGACCCCGTAGTCCGTCATGAAGTAGATTCTGTCAGGCTCAGCCGGATTCGTGTCCAGCATGATCCTTCTGATGTAGTCGGATGAGAGCCCGCAGTCGAGCCTCGTATAGGTCTTGAACGTTGGCCCCGACGGATTGATCCTCACAAGTCCCTCGTCAGTGGCGGCCCACACGATATTATCCTGCGTGACGATGTCGAGAATACAATCGGACGGTAAAGCCACTAAGTGGACTATCGTCTCCGGCGCCGCAAGCGCGTCCTTAGCGCCGTGATACTTGGCGAGCAAGTTGGCCGTCGTGACATCGTACACGGCGAGACCCGCGTAACTCGTGCCTACCCATACCTGGCTGCCAGCCTGGACCGCGCAAGTAGTATGATTCATGTCCGTGTACGCACGCCATCCTGAATCTCCTGGCGGTGGTGGAGGAGGCGCCCCGCCTCCGCTTGTCTTTGCTATTCCCGCGCCAGCGAGGGCGAGAACGGACATCAACGCAAAAGCTACTCCAACCGCAACACAGCGCGACCTTAACATGCCGATTACCCTCCGTCCCATATATGAGTTGTCTTTATTCGCAAGTTGCCGCCAATTCAGCTTAATACAGAACCAGTTTGGTCTCTGCGATTGAACTTATGAACTCAAACTGTGTGCCCGGTTCAACAAGCGCCGCGAAGAGCCTATATTCGCCCTTCGGGACGACGCCTGCGATATATTGCAGCCTCAAGAACTCCGTCGGTTGCAGGTCGAATCCGGCCGGCAGCGTTAGCCGAAAGCCAGTCGGCTCGAACGACCAATTGGGGTAGTAGAGCACCTCTCCGGTGGGGAGCATGACGGCAATATAGAGGTCCGCCTCGACGTCCTCGTGGATGCCGGCAAGGCCGATTGACGCCACGATCTCATCGCCGGGCCTCACGAGTCGGGTCGGCGTTCTCAGAAGCAGCGTTGGCCCCAACGGCCCGACAGCGCTCCCGGTAAGCCCAACCTCGTTGGTCCTCGAGTCCTCGTCGTTGCACTGGATCGTCAAAGTCGCGTCCGTGACCCCTATCTGCCAGGGCTGGAAGCCCACAGTCACGTCAAACCACTCGCCCGCCGGAATCAGGGCCGTCGTTGGGTCAACCGTGAATGTATCTGGGTTGTCCACATACATATTCGTTACGACGAGGTCTCCTGTCCCAACGTTGAATACCCGCAGCTGCCATTCTTGGATTGCCCCGATCGAGAGGACCCCGAAATCGTGGCTCGTTGCAGAAAGCTCAATCTGCGGCTCGAACGGACCATATATAACCGTGCAGTCTGGCGCCTGCGGGAGGTTCTCCACGTTCCCGGCGACGTCCTCGGCTATCGTGCAGAAGCCGTAGGTCCCGAAGCCCAGAGGCGGCTGGAAGGCAAACGTCCCCTGCTCACCGTAGCCCCAACAGTTCGGGTCGAGGCATTCCGTCCAGCTACCTCCGTTAAAGCAATACCAAAGCGTAACTATTGAGATGCCGGTCGTGTCGTAATCGAGCTCCGGCCAGCTATCCGACAGGAACGGGTCGTCGTCGGCCTGGTAACTGATCCATATCGGGCCGTCCTCGACCGCGCCTTCAGCCGTTGAGCACTCCGAAATCGGCGCAATCACATCGTAGGTGATATAGGCGTCCCAGTAAGGGACCCCGAGCGGGACATCAAACTTGAGGAGCGGACGTTCCTGCGCGTTGCCCGCAAAGTCAACGGCCTGCGTGTAGAACCCATAGAAGCCATTACCGTCATTCGGATAGAAGTGGAAATAGCCAACGTCGGGCGCGACCGACTGACCAGTGAAGCGCCATTCGATGTCGTGCCCGGTCCAGTCATCGATCGGGTCAGGCGGCATCATCAGATACGCGTAGTATAGCTTGACCTCGCGAATGCCGCTGGAGTTGCCATTGGCGTCGCTCGACTCGAATAGTATCTCTATCGGAGCATCCTTGTCGTTCGTCATGTGAGTAGAGAACGGCCTGGTCTTGACCCAGCACCTGGAAGTCGGGGCGCCGATCTCGTATCGGACGCTCGTCTTCGCCCCCAGCGGAGTTGGCTCCACGTTGCCGGCCCTATCAGACGCCTGAGTGCAGAAATAGTAAACGCCCAGACCATGCGGGAACACGAACCTGAAGGAACCGGGACCCTGGCCCTGAGACATTCCCGAATCCTGCCAAGCGACGTCTCGAGTCGCGTCCTCCGGGTCCTCGTATCTATACCAAAGAGCGACTGTATCCACACCACTCCAGAGGTCGTCCGTCGTGTATTGGATGTCAACGTAGTGCCGCCAGGTCCCCTCGGGAGCCGAGCAAGTGGACGAAGGGATGCTAACGTCATAGATAGTGCTGCAATCTACGCCCTTGAGGCCTTCCTCATCGCCAGTTATGTCGCTCGCAAAAAGCCTGAACGAATACGTCCCCTCGCCCTCCTTCGGCTCAAACTCCAACGTGTAAGGGGTGCCAACCGTCGCGACCGTAACGTCCTGCCAGGAATCACCATACTGATAGAAATAGGTAAGCCGTATGGTGGCTGCGTTGGGGGTGATCGTGTAGCTGATCTCTATCGGCGATTCGTTTGTGTAGGGATCGCACGAGCCGCGCGAACTCGGCTTTAAATAGAGCAGATCTGTGTAGCAGTCCGCCTCGTCCTTGAAGGCCTCCGTGTGTCCGGCCGTGTCCGTCGAAATCGTCTGGAACTCGTAGCGCCCTTGGCCTAAATGTGGCATTGGCATGAACTCGAACATGCCGTTGTCGCCCTCCATCGACATGCCGGTGTCCTCCCACTCGCCGCCCTCAAACCTGAACCAAAGCGTAACCTCAGCAATATGACTCACGATGTCGCTTGCGCTGTAATAAACCAGTATCGGCACCATGTAGCTCTCCCTGGAACAGTAGCAATACGACGTTGGTGGCAGCGTGTCATAGGTAGTGATTGAATCAAACGTAATCGGCGGCGATTCGACATTGCCAGACATATCGGTCGCGATAGTGTAGAAGCGATACACGCCGTCACCATTCGCGGGGGTGAAATCGAACGTGCCGGCCTCGCCTGACGCTACGTAGGTGCTTCTCACAAACGCGCCATCCCCGTAGCTATAGAACAGCCGTACCTCGGAAAGCCCCGAAACGTTATCAGAGGCGTAGTAAGCAACCGGGATATTGCCGGCGGTCAGGAACCCGGACGCTGATGTGTGGGACCTCGGCGCTGTTGCGTCGTAAACTACCGAGCAGTCGGGGTCCGTATCCGGCTGAGGCGCTGGTTCAGTGTTGCCGGCCGCGTCTCTCGCTATTGTGTAGAAGCTGTATTCCCCTTCACCATAGTAGCCCCCAGCGACATCCGGCCCAAACGTGAAGGCGCCAGAATACGAGAGCCAGGGCCCGCCGAGATCGAACTCGGTGGCCTGTGTCCAATCTGTCTC